>JAPPKI010000556.1 GCA_028820035.1 bacterium
GTCATGAGTAATGCGAAGATCGGCACTTTCGATGACCTGCTGGAACTTGCTGAGGAAGCCGTTCAACCCATAGTTAGAGCTCTGCGTGAAACCGTGTTCCAGGTCGATTCAAGTGCATGCGAGGTGGTTCGCCTCGGAGACCGGGCCGCCACCTATGGAGTTGGTCCTAGGAAAATGATCGACGGTTACGTCTACATCTTGCCCTACAGGAATTGGGTCAACCTCGGCTTCTATCAGGGAACCGAAATCGACGATCCAGAAGGGCTCCTCGAAGGGACCGGTGCCAAATTGCGCCATGTGAAGATCCGCTCAATCGAAGAAGCGACACGGCCATCGATTGTCGCGCTTGTCGAGAGAGCATTGGAGCATCGCATTGCGACAAATGCGGCAAAATAGCTCTGAATGAGGAAAGACGATTGGGCGAGTCTGTCCGGGGCTGACGTGGTGGCGATGCTGGGGTTGGAGCCGCTGCCCGAGGAAGGGGGAATGTGGCGGGAGGTTTGGCGGGATGAGCAGAGCACGGCGATCTACTTCTTGGTACAGCCAGGGGACTTCTCGGCCATGCATCGGCTGGATGGGCCGGAGCTGTGGCACCACTACGCGGGGGCGGCGGTGGAGATGCTGCTGCTGGGGCCCGACGGGTCGGTGGAGCAGCCGGTGCTGGGTGATGACCTGACGGCGGGGGAGCGGCCTTGTGTTGTGGTTCCGGCCCACACTTGGATGGGGGCAGCCACCCGGGGCGAGTGGTCGCTGGTGGGCACCACCATGGCTCCGCCGTATCATCACGAGGGTTTTGAACTCGGCGACGGTGATGAACTGGCCAGCCAGTACCCGTTGGCAGCCGCGGAGATTGCCGGGTTGGTACGACCGTGACCGCGACGCCGGCCGACCTGCTCGACCTCACCGGCAAGGTGGTGGTGGTCACCGGCGCGGGCGGGGGGATCGGCGCGGGGATCGTGCGCCGCATGGCGGCTGCCGGGGCCTTGGTGGTGGCCCACACTCGGTCGTCGGCGATAGATCAGACCGAGGGACAGGTCACCGAGGTGCGGGCCGACCTCACTGCCGACGACGGTCCGGCTGCGGTGGTGGACGCGGCCAAAGAACGCCACGGCCGCATCGACGCTCTGGTCAACAACGCTGGCATCCAGCCGGTGGCCCCGTTCACCGATCTGGACGACCGGCAATGGGCCGAGATGATTGACACCAACCTCACCGCGGTACACCGGCTGACCCAGGCGGCAGCGTCGGCCATGGCGGATCAGGGGACGGGCGGGTCGATTGTCCATATCGCCTCCATCGAGGCTCAGCACCCCACGCCGGTCCACGGCCACTACGCCACTTCTAAGGCCGGTCTGGTGATGCACGCCAAGGCGGCTGCGCTAGCGTGGGGGCCGCATAGAATCAGGGTCAACTCGGTGTCTCCGGGGCTGATCGACCGCCCGGGTTTGGCCGACGACTGGCCCGAGGGGGTGCAGCGCTGGATGGCCGCCGTTCCGCTCGGGCGGATGGGAACCCCTGAAGACGTCGGGGACGCCTGCGTGTTCTTGTGCTCCGATCTGGCCCGATGGATCACCGGCGCCGATCTGGTGGTGGACGGCGGCATCCTCACCAACCCCACTTGGTGACCGGAGTTACCAAACAGTCAATCGTTGAATCAGCCGAATTGGTTGAGAACACCATCGAGCACGAACTCTTCATGGATGATGAGGCGGTGGTGGTCGAACGCGGCTTGGAGCTTTGGATCCCAGGGGGTGGGTCCGCATTCTTTGTGATCCGACATGAGCAGCACATCGGACTCCTCCGCTTGTCTGATGGCATCGGCGTAGTCGCGGGCATCCATCATCCACGGCGAGCAGCCGAATTCGTGCATTCGGCGGCAGATCGCTATGCCCGGCGAGTCGAAGTCGCCGTGATACCAGAGGGATGCGTCTGCTTGCTGGAGTTGGCGCAGCAGGGTGGTCACTGCGGTAGAGGGGTCGCCGTTGGAAGAGATCACACAGGCTGGCAGGCTGCGCTCGGCAGCGGCTTCGACCAGTCTTGGATTCTCAACGACGAGCACAGGGGTGCCTGCATCGACGGAGATGGGGTGTTGTCTCAGGGCAAACAAGCTCAGGTGAAGGGGCAGCCCAGCATGGAGGGCAAATCGGATGTGCAGGTCCAGCGGCGAAGCGCCGTCTACCGGGAGCCACCAGACCAGCGCTGGGGCTGACACCCGATCGGACAGGACGCCTGCCGCCTCCCAGAGTTCGCGCTCATTGAGCAGCGGGCCGTTTCGGTGGCGCAAGGCGTGAGTCACCGCGCTGGCCAGTCTGGTGCCAGGGTCGAGGGCGTGCGCTGACCCGTAGAGGGTGGCGGCGATCTCGGTGCGACTGGAGGCGGAGGGCTGGGTGTGGTCGAGATGGTCGAGCAGGCGGCGAACATCGCTGGCTAGACGGGCAGCGCCATCACCGTCGAAGTTTCGCAACAGTCCAGCTCTCGCAACCGCATCGGACCAGGCCGTGGCCCACGGCTCGTGCCAAGTAGAGACGGCGCTGTGCAAAGACTCTCGGGCTTCCTGGGCGCGGCCCCGGTCAGATCGCCGTCGGGCGGCATCGGCTGATGGGGGGTAGCCGAGGCAGGTGAGTGAATCGCAGAGATCGCTGCCGATGCCCCGGGCCACCAATGCCGCCTCCAATTCTTGGAGATCCAGACGCTTGGCCGGTCTTCTCCCGAGCAGCGACTCCAAGGCCAGGGTGCTCCCCGGGTCGAGTGTCGGCGTGGCGACAAATCCCCGGCGCTGAGGGCCGTAGCGGTCGAGTCGGTGGCGAGCGGCAGACCAGAGTTCGGCCAAACCAGTCGAGAGCAGCGACTCCGGCACGGGACGAGAGTTCACAGCAACGACACCTGCTGATATTGGACATCTACTGAGTACCGCCAGGCTGGCGGGAGCAGCCAGACCACCTCGCAGTCCACTTCGACCAAGCGGTGCTCGCAAAGCAGGTCAAGGACTTCACCGGTGAGACGATCGGGGTTGTCGGCATCCTGTGACCAGTAGCGGCGGTACTCAGCAGCCAGGCTGGGACGTGCTGCCCGGTTCCGAAGACTTGTGGAACATGCCATGAACCGGGCTGATCGTCGGGCGGCGGATCGGCGGAACAGGTCTTATCTGTTGATGAGGGCTCCTGGGGTGGTATGGCATCTGATTGGGCCGGCGAGGGAGGCGGCGACGACGGAGGCCGATTGCGAGTGCCTGACCTATTGCACTGATCGGGGGTGCGGGATCGGCTGCGGCTACCAAACTTCGGTGATGCTGCACGAGTGGGCGTGCACTTGGGGCGGGCTGCCGATGGAGTGGACCCCTGCCGACCTTAATTGACCTCTGGAGCGGCCCTGGTGGCTCTGGAGCGGTTTTAGGCCGCTGGGGGGTACCTGAAGTAGGGGTCAAGGCCGCTAACGGCGCTCTGAGCGCTCGATATCGGGCCGGATCGGGCGGGTTTCGGGCACTCGACCTCTCAGCGGGCCGTTAGCTCGACCTCGGCCCTGGTGCTCACCACCGCAGTGGTGTCGGTTATCGTGCCACCCGTCGGATCAGCCGGTCTGGCACCCTCTTGAGCGGGCGGCTCTCACGGGGGTAGTTCTCCCAATGCTCGTCGTCCAGGTAGACGAGCACGTAGCCAGCGGTGGGCCGCAGCGTCACCCGGCGGACTCGCTCGGGGTCGGCGATGGGCAGCCATGGTTCTGGATCTCCGCCCCGACGGCGCGGGGTATCCCAGATCAGGTCGCCTACCCGGAGGCGGTCGGCCCGCACAACCTCGGTGGGTCTGCCGTAGCGGTCGCGGATGATGTGCTCGTCCATCTCGCGGGCGCGGCGGACCTCCGCCATGGCGTCGGCCAGAGCAAGGCACGTCTGGCAGACATGCCGACGAGCTATGTGGGCGTGCGCTAAGGCATCGGCATGGTGGCTGCCGATGACGACGATGTAGGCCGGTGGCACGGTGCGCCTGCATAGTGCCCGCCCGCCGTAGGTGTCGGCCAGGTGGTGCTTCCGGGCGGTCATGATGCCCTCAACCTCGGGCGTAGCTGCTCGAGCATCTGCTCGAGGTCGGCTGAGAGGGGGCCGCTCTGCTGGCGGCGGCGGATCGCCGGGAAGCTGAGAATGGCGGCGGCGTGCTGTTGGCCTACTTCGGTGGTGAGGTGGGCTAGTCGGCGCTCGACCTCATGCACGGCTGCGAGGGCCGCGGCGATGCGGTCGCCGACCCGAGGGCTGCGGACCACGTTGATGAGCCCGATGTGCTGGTCGATGGACGCCCCGTCGAACAAACAGCGCTCCACCTCGGCCCGGTAGTCGCGTCGTTGGCGGTGGTTGAACACCTGGTCTCCGTTCAGGGCAGCTCGCAGACCCTCAGCCGGGAGGGGGACGTTCTGTTCGACCAGCCGGAAATCGATGCCCGGCCGCTTGGAGGTGATGAACCACCATGTGGTTACCGTGTCAGAGGATTTGCTGGCCTTGATGCCGCAGCCGCACACGAGGAAGTCGCCCCGCCTCTCGAACTCGATCCACAGATAGCCGACCGGCTGGGGGTCGTCGCGGCCGTTTAGCATCCAAGACTTGAGCATGCCGCTCTGTTCTCCGGCTGCGTCGATGCGTCCCA
>JAPPKI010000390.1 GCA_028820035.1 bacterium
GTCGAGCTGTCGGGTGTCCTCCAGCATCTCGCCGCCCTTGACGATGATCCCGAGCTGCGATCCCCGCCCGGTGCCCACCATCACTGCCAATGGCGTGGCCAGCCCCAACGCGCAGGGACAGGCCACGATCAACACCGCCACCGCCGCGGTGAACGCCTCCGATGCCGGCTGTCCGGCGGCCAACCAGCCGATAAGCGTACCCACCGCGATCGCCACCGCAGCGGGCACGAACACCGCCGAGATCCGGTCGGCCAACCGCTGGATGCGGGTGCGGTTGGTCTGGGCCTGCTCCACCAGCCGCATGATCCGGGCCAGCACGGTGTCGGCCCCCACGCTGGTGGCCTCTACCACCAGCGATCCGTTGGAATTGACCGAGGCCCCCAGCACGGCGTCGCCCGGCCCGACCTCCTCGGGGACCGGCTCGCCGGTGACCATGGAGATATCCACCGCCGAAGCACCGTCGACCACTACTCCGTCGGTGGCGATCCTCTCGCCTGGTCGCACCACGAATCTGGTACCCACTTGGAGGCTGGCCACCGGCACGTCGGATCCATCCTCCAACCGGGCCACCGGTGCCACCAGCACGGCCAATGCCCGCAGGGCGTCTCCCGACCGGCGTCGGGCCCGTTCTTCCAGATAGCGGCCGAGCAGGATCAGCACCACGATCACCGCTCCGGTCTCGAAATAGAGGTGGCCGTCGCCGATCTGGGCGGCCAGCACCACCGTCGACCAAATCCACGCTGCGGCGGTGCCCAACGCCACCAACGTGTCCATGGTGGCGGTCCGGTGCTTGAGCTGGGCCCATGCCCGTCGGTGGAACCCCCAGCCCGACCCGAATACCACACCGGCCGCTAACCCCGCGGCCAGCCAGTCCGACGCCTGAAAGCCCAGGTCGAAGGCCAAGGCGTCCACCATCGTCAGCAGTGCCACGAGGGCACCAAACCCTGCCGCAAGAATCAGCCGGTGCACCCGGGTGGGCTCCGCTGAGTGCCCATCGCTGAAGCCCTCGGGCAAGCGGGCACCGTATCCGGCGGCAATGACCGCGCCTTGCAATTCGGCATCGTCGACGCTGTCACGACAAGCCACCGAAGCCCGGCCTGAGGCGTAGTTCACTCGGGCTTCGACAACACCATCGACCGCGTTCAGGCTGCGCTCAATCTGCGCGACGCAGGCTGAGCAAGTCATGCCGTCTACCAGCAGCGTCGTCCGACGCATCACCATGGATTCATCGTATGTCCTCTTATGCCGATTTAAGCTGGGACACCGTGATGTATTTGACCACCTGGATTGTCGAAGGCCAGCGATGACCCCCTCCTCGGGTGTTGCCCGACTGGATGCCGGCGTCGTCATTCAGCGACTGTCTTGGGGTGTCAAGCTCGCCCTTGCGCTGGCCTTCGTCGTCGCGCTGGCAGTTCCCCTCGACCACCTCGAGGGCAAGGGCATGGCCTTCCGGTTCCCGCTGTTCATGTTGTCGGCCGTGGTCGTTCCGGTGGCATGGCGGCGACGCTTCTCCCCCTACCCGGCCACCGCCGACACCCTCATCGTCGCCCCGTTCCTTATCGACACACTGGCCAACCTCGTCGGAATCTACGACTCCTTCAATGCCACCGACGACGTGCTTCACACCCTCAACTGGCTGCTGCTGGTGGCCGCCTTCCACGCTTGGGGCTATCGTCGAAACTCACAGCGGTCCAATGCCGATGCGTGGCTGCTGGGAGCGGGCATCGGAGCTCTGGCCATCGTCGGTTGGGAAGCCGCAGAATGGATCGTGTCTGAGGCCGGTGCCGGAGGCGGGCTGAACCTCACTTATGACGACACTGTGGGCGACCTCGTGCTGTCCACCTCGGGGGGCATGATCGGTTCGTGGATCGGGGTGCGCTACCTGAGAAACCGATAGCGGGAGCCCTTTGCCGCTCTGGCTATTCCTGAACCAGTTCGATGAGGGTGCCGAAGGCGCCTTTGGGGTGGATGAAGGCGACGGTGGTTCCCCGAGAACCAGGGCGGGGTGCGGAATCGATCGGGGTGGCCCCGGCAGCAACCATGGCCTCCAGCGCGGCGGCACAGTCGGCCACCCGATAGCCGACGTGGTGGATGCCCTCACCTCGCTTGGCCAGGAACTTGGCGATGGGCGAATCCTCTCGGGTAGCCGTGGTGAGCTGCACATACGAGTCGGCCACCTTGATCAGGGCTTCTTCCACCCCGTCGTTTTCCACGATCTCGCGATGCGCCACCGAAGCGCCAAAAGCCTTCTCGTAGAACGAAATGGCCTGCTCCAAGTCATGGACTGCGATGGCGACATGGTCGATCTCAGTGAGAAGCATGGCCTTGCTATCGTAGGCCGACCTCCAGCCAAAGGCGCTGTCGAGAGCCGAAGGGGAACTCTGAATGGGGTTGCTGTCTGGCTCCATCACGAAGACTCAACCATCATCTACGTTTGAGCGATGAAGTTTGGGCCCATTCACGTGATCCGCGACCGGACCTATTCCTCGCTGCTGCGCCAAATTGACGCCACCA
Source organism: bacterium (assembly GCA_028820035.1). Classification (GTDB taxonomy): domain Bacteria; phylum Actinomycetota; class Acidimicrobiia; order Acidimicrobiales; family Bin134; genus Poriferisocius. The sequence continues at coordinate 2,515 of JAPPKI010000390.1, forward strand.
AGCCATCCAACGAAACCCAACGTCTGCAAGAGGCACTTGACCGGGCTCGTCAGGAGCTCCAACTTCTTGGGGTCGATGTGGAAAGCGACGACCGCTTTGGACCTGAGATACCGAAGCAACTCCACTTGACCCCTCGACTAGGCGGGGAGGGCCACGAATATGTTGAACCCCCCACTCCGGCGCCTTCACCGCTCGCCTCCTTCAATGTTCTCGATGGATGGATCAGCCAGTTTGAGATTGATGGGGAGAAGGTGGGAGGGGCCGTTGGCCTGTCCACCGACGAGCGCATTGAGTGGCTAATGAACTCGATCGGAGGAGTGGCGGGCAAGAGGCTGCTGGAACTCGGGCCGCTTGAAGGTGCCCACACCAAAATGCTCTGCGATGCCGACGCGGCATCGGTGGTCGCGGTGGAGGGATCCAGGGCGCTATGGCTTCATTGCCTGGTCATAAAGGAGATCTTCCACCTCAATCAGGCGCGATTCATTTACGGGGACTTCAATAATTACGTCGCCGACTACGACGGACCCCCCTTCGATGCCGTGCTGGCCTGCGGGATGCTCTACCACCAATTCGACCCTGTAACGCTGATCGCAAAGCTCAGCAGCCTCACCGACACGGTTATGGTTTGGACCCATGTGGCGGACGATGACTACCCCCCCAACGGAGTACCCACTGAAGTCAGCGGATACAAGGGCCGTCGCATGGACTATGGCGATGCTCGCAATGAGTTTCGGAACTACTGCGGAGGCATAGCCCAAGAAGCCGTCTGGCTCTACCACGATGACTTGATCCGCTGCTTTACCGACAACGGGTTTGCCCGCATCGAGTCGCGCGGTGTGAGCCCAACCCCCGCGGGCCCCGCCGTATTGTTCGCCGCGTCCCGCTAGTCAGACCGGCCCTTAGGCCGCTTCTCGCCGGGCTGATTCGCCTTCCAACGACTCCCAGAGCTGGTCGCGCAGAACTTCGGCGTCGATGCCGTCCAACTGGTTGGCCGCAACCACGCCCTCGATCATGTCGGCCAGCACTGCTTCCCAGATGCGGTTCCGGACCATGACCGAAACCGTCACTGAGCCGTCGCCATGGCGGGCCAGCGTGCGGCGGCGACCAACCTCCCGGGGCGGACTGCGAAAGCTGGGCACAACCAGCTCCTGTCCTCGCACCGCCATCCCCAACTGGCGGGCTGCTTCGGCAAAGGCCAGGCACCGGCCGGTTCTGCTCTCTTGCGGCCGGTTATCGCCGTAAATGACCCGCATTCCCTGGGGCTCTACCTCCTGGCCCTCCTGGCTTTTCTCATTGATTTCTCTCATACACCCAGTATCCCGACAGGAGTGACAGTTTCTGCTTTGAGCCCTAATTCAGATCGAGGACCTTGGTTCGGCCGCTGATCACCCACCACAGAGCGGTGGCGGCCAAGAGAACGCCGGCCCCGCCCACGGCGATGCGGGGCCCGATCACGTCGGCCAGAAAACCCTGAAGCTGGGCGCCCAGGGGCAGCCCGGCCAGCAGGGTGATGAGGTACAGGGCCAACACCTTGGCCCGCAGAGCCTCCTCCACCTGAAGCTGGATAACGGTATTGAGCGTGGCGGCAGTAGCGATGTGCGATGCTCCCAATACAGCCAGAGCCACCACCGCCAACCAGTAGTAGGGCGACACCGCGAATCCCAACAGCGCGATGCCATAAATCGGCCAGCCGAATCCCACGAGACGGCTGCGGGGCACGCGACTTCCCCTGCCGGCCACAAACGGAGTGTTGAGCATCGCTCCCACTCCGGTGGCCGCAGCCAAAATGCCGTATTGGGTCTCGCCCACCTTGAACACGTCATTGGCAAAGATCACCACCAGATGGATGATCGGCTGGCCGAAAAAGGCGATCACCCCGGCAACCAGGATGGACAAGCGAATGCCGGGATTATCGGCGGCGTAGCGCACCGCGGCCGCGGCATCTCTGAATACGTTGGGCCTTTCTCCGCCCGCCGGAGCCAGTCGGGGCACCCGGATGAGGACCAGAGCCAAAACTGCGGGCAGATACGTGAGCGAGTTGGTGAAGAAGCACCAACCAGGGCCGCCTACCGCCAGCACGATCCCACCGATCATGGGCCCGACTGCTCG
>JAPPKI010000270.1 GCA_028820035.1 bacterium
GCCTCCATCAGCACGCTGATGAGGTCGTCGTGGGGCTCCTTCTTGCGAATCTCGCACATCTGGTCGGCATAGGCGAACATCTGCGCTCCGGCCTCGATCATCTCCTCGGTGGTGTACTTCTCGTCGAAGCCAAATGTGATCTCGGTCCAGTGGAAAATCTGGTGGCGATCCTCCTCGGGCACGCCCACCAAGTCGGCGATCACCTGCAAGGGCAACTCCACTGCGATCTCGCTGACCATCTCACAGCTGCTCTTGTCGGCCACCTGATCGATCAACCGGTCGACCTGCGACTGGATCCTCTCCTCCAAATCGCGCACCCGGCGGGGCGTGAAACCCCGGTTGACCAGCTTGCGCATCTTGGTGTGATCGGGCGGGTCCAGGCTGATGAGCATCTGCGAGTTGGAACCGTCGTCAACCGCGGGCGGCTCGTCTCCGGCCAAAAAGGGGTTGGGTTGGCTCTTGAAGCAATCCGAGTCGCGGGACACCCGCTGCACGTCGGCGTGGCGGGTGACGTTCCAGAAGCCGTCCCAAACCGGGTGCTCGCTCCAGAACACAGGATCGTTGTCGCGCTTGTGACGGAAATAGTCGTGGGGGAATCCATTCTTGAATGTCGAGGGATTCCAAAGCTCTAGCGGGTCCATCTCTGCCTCCTGAGGCAATTAGTTCGAGGGCTTTCGGCCGACAACGGCTATTGAGACAGTGCTCATCATGACAAATCCCGGCTCTCGAACCTGAGCCAGAGCAGTGTCGCCGTCTTCGGCGCTCACCAAACCGGCCTCCACCAAGCGGGGAATGGCCCGCTCCAGGGCCATGAACCACCACTCCCCGCCGGGCTCGCCGGGGCGCATGGCCCACACGTCGCCGATGATGTCGATGTCGGCCGCTCCCAGATCTCGGAAGCGACCGACCAACCGGACGCCATAGTCGGAATCGCGCCAGTCGGTGGTGACCCCCGAGGACACGTAGCGGTGGACGGTGGCGTAGGGCTCGGGTAGCGACTGTTCGGCAAAGGACGCAAAAGCGCCGTCCTCCACCATCAGCCAACCCCCGGGCACCAAGGCCTTCCACAGCTTCTCGATTATCTGGTCGCGCTCGGGCAGGTGCTGGAGAACCGCCCGGGCGTGGACGAGGTCGAAGGCCGATTCGGGCACCGGATCGCTGGTCACGTCATGCTGCTCCACCACCACATTGGGCAGCACCGGGCGGTGGAACTGGAGGTCGACATCGGTGGACCACACCGTGCCGTCGGGGCCCACTCGCTTACCCAGCCAGGCCGACACCGTTCCGCCGCCCGCACCCAGTTCCCAGCACCTCCACCCCGGACTCAGCCCAATGCTGTCCAGAATGCGGCGAGTTCGGGGATCGCGGGCTTCGGCCAGCATCTCCAGGCGGTTCCGCTCGATTTCCACCTCTTCATCGCGGACCCCATATCGATCATCGGCCATGGAGGCTTCTCCTCTGTTTCTGTCGGCCCCATACCGTATCGTCACACCGTGGCCGACCACTCAAAGGACACTCCGCAGCAAGCGGCATTCCGAGCAGAGGTGCGGGCGTGGCTGGAAGCCCGGGCTCCATTGCGGGAGGAAGGCGACGGCTGGTCCACTCGCACCACCCATTCCAACGAAACCGCGGAGAAGGCCCACATGGACCGCTGCCGGGCGTGGCAGCGGGAGCTGTACGACGGCGGGTGGGCGGCCATCGACTGGCCCGTGGACCACGGCGGCCAGGGCGGGGAGAGGTGGCAGCGGCAGATCTTCCAGCAGGAGGCCGCCCAATTCGATGTCACCAGTGGCTTTCTCGCCGCCGGTATCGCCTTGGCCGGTCCGGCCATCGGCCACTTCGGCACCGATGAGCAGAAGGCCGACCACCTCAAGCCCATGCTGCGGGGCGACGTGGTGTGGTGCCAGCTGTTCAGCGAGCCCGGCGCCGGGTCGGACCTCGCCAACCTGGCAACCAGGGCCGAACGAGACGGCGACGAGTTCGTGGTGAACGGCCAGAAGGTGTGGAACTCGTCGGCCCACCTGTCGGACTGGGGAATCCTACTGGCCCGCACCGACCCCGACGCCCCCAAGCACAAGGGGATCACGTTCTTCCTGCTGGACATGGCCACCCCCGGCGTGGATCCCCGTCCCATACGCACCATCAACGGGTCGTCCCACTTCAACGAGGTGTTCTTGAGCGACGTGCGGGTCCCGGCCGAGAACGTGGTCGGCGAGGTGAACAGCGGATGGGCGGTAGCCCGGCTGGTGTTGGCCAACGAGTCCACCATGATCGGCGGCGGCATGGACCGGGCCGACAGCGCAGCCAACTTGATCGCCCTGGCCCGGCGGTGGGGCACGGCCCAAGACCCGATGGTTCGCCAAGAGCTGGCCCAGGCCTATACCAAAGAGAAGCTGTTGGATTGGATGGGCCGGCGTTTGCAAGAGGACGTGCGCCAGGGCCGTCAGCCCAGCTTCGACGGCTCGACCCTGAAGGTGTACTGGTCGGAAAGCCGCCGGGACCGGGGCAACCTCGGCGTGGGAATGCTGGGGGGACACGGGGTGGCCGGCGACCACGCCGACACCGGCGTGTGGGCCAATGAGGCGCTGAACCGGTTCTGGGGCTCCATCGGCGGGGGCACCGACGAGGTACACCGCAACAACATGGCCGAGCGGGTGCTCGGCCTGCCCCCTGAGCCCCGAGTGGACAAGCACGTTCCGTGGCGGGAGCAGGTGGGCGGAACGGGGCCGAAATAGTGGTCAAGAATTGCTCTCAGCCGCGATCACATTTTCCGATTGCGGCAGTAAGCTGGGCCCAAGATGGCTGACCAAGCCAAGTTCGCCGAGCAGGCCATGGTCTATATGGACCAGCTCTATTCCGCAGCCCGGCGAATGACCCGAAACACCGCCGACGCCGAAGATCTGGTACAGGAGACCTACCTGAGGGCCTACCGGGGCTTCGGCAACTTCCAGGAGGGCACCAACCTGCGGGCCTGGCTGTTCCGCATCCTCACCAATGCGTTCATCAACTCCTACCGGAGCAAGCAGCGCAAGCCGAAGTCGGTAGACCTGGCCGGGGTGGAGGACCTGTACCTGCACCAGCGGCTGGGGGGCGACACCAAGGCCAAGCTGGGGGCCAGCGCCGAGGAAGTGCTGATGGAGACCATCACCGAGTCGGAGATCGTGGACGCCCTGGAGTCGCTGCCCGAGGAGTACCGGATTGCGGTGCTTTTGGCCGACGTGGAGGGTTTCGCCTACAAGGAGATCGCCGAAATCCTGGACGTGCCCATGGGCACGGTGATGAGCAGGCTGCATCGGGGAAGAAAAACGCTACAGAAGCGGTTGTTAGAGTTCGGACAAGCCAGGGGCTGGGTGGATCCACCCGACCCCGACCGGGCGCCGGCTCCGGCTGGCATCTGATTTTCGGAGGCACCGCGATGGGCAGCGAACAGCATTGCTTGGGGGTACCCAACCAGTGCGATTTCTCGCGCCAGCTCATCGCCCAGGCATTGGACGGCCAACCCGCGCTGGAGAGCATCAGCCAAGTGCGCCTAGAGCTGGCCAACTGCCTCCCTTGTGTTCAGATCCTCGATGTGGAGGTGCGCTTCAAGCTGGCCATGGGCCAGGCCTGTCGGGAGTCGGCCCCCGCCTCCCTGCAAATCCGCATCACCGAGACCCTCCAGCGCGTGGTGTTCGACGACCTGGACATCCAAGATTTCTAGGCATGCGGCCCAACTGCCCCGCGTGGAGTCTCAACAAGCAGGCCACTAGGGTGAGCGCATGGATTTGATCGCCGCCGTGGTGTGGCATTGGTGGATCGCCCTGCTGCTGGTTATCGGGACTGTTCCCTTGGTAATCGCCACCATCGTCGGCTACTTCACCAAGGTGGTGGCCCCCCGCTACAACAGCCGGCACCAGCGGGAAACCAGAGCTCAGAGCGCCGGCGAATCCGAGTAATCCCCAGTGGTTGCAGCAGCCGATCCCGTCGACTGGCGGCTGGCTGAGCGAGTAGCCAAAAGGGTGGGCGGCCACGAGCCGTTCCTCGACTCCTATCACTACCGAAGCCTCGCCCCCGAACTCGCCGAGTTCACCGCCCAAGCCGAGGAGATGGTGGCGGCCGAAACCGGGCTGAAGTCGATGTGCGGAGCGGCCCGAGCCCGAGTAACCACCCGAGCCGGATGGGTTGACGCCAACGTGGCCTCCTTTCAGCGCCTGCTGCGCCCGGTGACCGACAAGATGGCCGAACGGGTGTCGGCCTCGTGGTTCGCCCCGGTGGCCCAGCGGGTAAGTGGCACCGAGATGGGGGCGGTTCTGGGCTGGATGTCTACCCGGGTGCTGGGCCAGTACGACCTGCTCATCATCGAAGACGACCGGCCCGAAGACCAGGACATGGTCTACTACGTGGGCCCCAACGTGATGGCGCTCGAGCACAAGCACGGATTCGACCCCCGCCAGTTCCGCCTGTGGCTGGCCCTGCACGAGACCACCCATCGGGCCCAGTTCACCGGCATCGAGTGGCTGCGGCCCTACTTCTTGGGGTTGGTGCAAGAGGCCCTCGATGCCGCCGAGTCCGACCTGGAGCACTTCAAGCAGGTGGCCAAGCAGGTGATGGACGCCCGGCGACGG
>JAPPKI010000036.1 GCA_028820035.1 bacterium
GACCTTGACTAGGCGCTCGAGGACGCCGAGGGGCTTCTGGGTGGCGTAGCCGGTTTTCTCTTTGCCGTTGGGGCTCACGATGGTGTGCCACCACACGTCGGTGGGGGTCTTGCCTCGGGCTGCCTTCTCTTTGCCGACCAGTCCGGGGGCCATGTAGGGGATTCGGTCCATTTCCTCGAAGCAGAAGGTGTAGTGGTCAGGGTCCTTGGCGTACCACAGGATGCTGTCGTGCTTGGCCGACCACTTCTTCTTGGAGCGGGCTCCGTAGTCGTAGGCCCAGATGATCTCGTTCATGAACGAGTCCCGGCCGAAGATCTGATCGAGCAGCACCTTGCAGTAGTGGACCTCCCGGTAATCGATGTGGAGGAAGAAGCTGCCGGTGTCGGTCAGGATCCGGTGGGCTTCCTCGAATCGGGGGGCAAGAAAGGCCATGTAGTCGTCAAAGGCGTCGTCATAGCCCGATTTGCCGAGGCGGATGGTCTGGTAGCGGCGGCCAGCGAAGCCGGTGCGGTCGCCATTGGTTTCGTCGTGAACGGTCTTGATCCGCTCGCGTTCTTGCCGCTTGCCGGTGTTGAACGGCGGGTCGATGTAGATGAGGTCGACACTGGTGTCCGGCAATCCCTGCAAGACCGGCAGGTTGTCGCCAAAGGTAATCTTCCCCATCCCGGCCAATCCTAGTGGTCAGGCTGCCAGCTACTGGGTATATTGAAACATATTGAAATAACTTGAATCCACAGTTATTTCCACATATCCACAGGAGACTCTATGAGCAATGGCAGCAAGCCGACAGCATGAGTAGTCGACGATGCCGAGAGTGACCTCAGGAAGCGTGTGTCCACGGCTCTGACTCAATGCCTATTCCGTCATCCCGTTTCCCTGCACTTAAGGCCCGAGTGGCGCTTCAATTGCTCAATAGCATCGGATATCGAATTGAACGGCAAAGGGGGTCGCATCGCAAACTCGTCGCCGAGGGACGCTTGCCGATCGGTTTTGCGTTTCACGATGGGTCTGAGGTTCCTCCCAGAGCTCTGCGGCGTATGCTGGTTGAACGGGCTGGGCTGACCGATGACGAGATAAGTCAGTTGCTTTAGGCGGCGAGGGAGCCCGGAGGGATCATGCATGAAGTGCGAATACATCTGAACCCTGATGAAGGCGTTCGATGGTGGGCTGAGGACGACCTTGGATTCACCGGAGGTTCTGACAACCTGGAGGAACTCTTGGGAATGATTGCAGAGTGGGCGGAATGCGAAGGCGTCCTCGCCGACCTGTCGGTTTCATTCACTCAAGACGCACTGATGGCCACGTTGCCCCAGCCAACAGAGGCCATCGGGGTTCCAGAGCGGCTCTGAGGGAGGGGCAGCAGATGCATGAGTTCCGGATCCACGTAGAGACCGACAGCGAGGGTTCGAGCTGGTGGTGCGAGGATGACCATGGCTACATCGCGGTGGCTGATACCTTGCCCCAGCTGGAGTCTCTCATCCATGAATGGGTTGAAATTGAGAGCATCGCGGAATTTGCGCTGGTAATGCCGGATGTGCAGGCAGAGGTTGCGGGTCTCTAGATATAGGGCAGGCCTACCAGGGTGCTGGTCTGAAGCGGAGGCCGAGTAACACGGGGATTTCGTCTTCGAGGCTTGGCGGAATGTAGAAGTCGGTGTGGTGGGTAGGCGTTTCTTCCAGGGCGCTCTTGGTGACTTCGGCGAAGCCGTCCACGACTAGCCCGGCGTCGAAAGCGAGATTCAGCTCGTGGGAGATGGACCGATGGAAGTTGAGCTGCCTTTGGGGCTGGCCCGGCATCCCAACCACCTCTTGAGCCATGGGTGTGAGGTAGTGGGAGATGATGATTCCCTCCCGCTGATCCCCGCTGCTGAGCTCTCCTTCGACCTTGAATTGCATATTGCTGGGGTTCTTGAACACCGGATGCATCGTGACAACCACCGCCGATCCGCCAGGTTTCAGGCAATGGGCGATGGCGGCGAAGAGATCTTCGCTGACCGGGATGTCCATGAGGGCCATCGTGCAGGTCACAAAGTCGAATGAGCTTGCCTCGACATACTCGGCAACATCGGCCAGCGGGAAGCAGAGCCACTCGATTTCTGAGCTGCGATCATACGGCTCGGCAAGCTCTAGGAAAGTCCTCGACTGGTCTGCTCCGGTGACTTGGGCCCCGAGTTCGATGAGTTGGCGGGCCAAGACGCCGCTTCCGCAGCAGAGGTCGATGCCTCGCTTGCCTTGGACATTGCCCAACAGCTTCAGGGTGGTTGGCAGCACCAGGTTCCGGTGCCAGTCGTTGCCGGCATCCCCATGGCGGCTGTCGTAGTAGTGGGCCAGTACGTTCCAGTCATCTTTCACCCGCTGGTCATGCCCGTCAGCGTGTTGTTGATCGTCACCGTTGGACACGGAGAGGGCTCTCCTTGGTTAGCGGAGGAGTCGGCGGGCGGTTGCGATCAGGGACGCTAGCTCAGCGGCGTCGGCGTCGCGGAGCAGGTCTTCGGCTACGGCATCAGCTTGGTGCTGCAACTCCCTTGAGATATCGCTGGGGGCGAAGGGACTGGCCCGCAGGATCTCGGCGAATTCGGCAGCCACGGCGGCGAGCCGGAAATGAGGACTGGCCGAGTCGAATGACCGTTCAATGGCAGAGCGGGGAAGGTGGGTTGCCAACTCGACGATTGTTCCGGTGGTCGGCCGCTCATAGCGCATCCGGACTGTTGCGATGGTGCTGCGCTCTTCCCGTGTTCTGCGGGTCAACTCCACCTCGTAGAGCGCGGTGGAACTGTGTCCGATGCCGATCTCACCGGCATCTTGGGTGTCTTCGCGGAATGCCTCATCCTCGATGTCTCGGTTCTCGAAGCCCAGCAGGCGGTAGGAGAGGACCACATCAGGGTTGAACTCCACCTGGACCTTTGCGTCGCGGGCTGCATAGGCCAGAAGCCCGTCCAAGTCATCGACGAAGACCCTGACTGCTTCGGAGGGAGTATCGATGTAGTGGTAGGTGCCGTCGGCTCGATTGGCCAACTGCTCCATGAGCTCGTCGTTGAACGGCCCGAGACCCACGCCGATGGTGGACAGGCCGATATCGGCCCGTTCGCCGATCGACTCCAAGATGTCGTCGGTGTGGGTGGCCCCCACATTGGCCACTCCGTCGGACAGCAACAGCACCAGCACTTGGCGTCCGGCATCGGCTTCGCGCAGGGCCATGTTGTAGCCCCGGACCAGGCCCGACTCGGCGTTGGTGGAGCCACCAGGAGTTACTTCCGAACGAATCGTGTCCATGATCCACTTGGCGTTGCCGTCGATCACCGTTGGCTCGAGCACGGTCGCCGACGTGCTCTCGTAGGCGACCACGCCCACTCGAGTCTCCCGAGGCAATCCCGAGAGCAGGAGCTCCACGGCCCGATGGGCGAGGGTGATCCGTCGCATCAACTCTGATCCGTAGCCGGTCGGCTCGCCCATAGAGCCCGAGCGATCCATCACCAGCACCACGCTCTCAGGGCCTTCACCCTGCGACAGGTCCCGCGGCGCCTGAATGCCCACCCTCAGCAGCACATGATCAGGATCGGCGAAAGGAGAAGGGGACGCTTCGAGGTTGACGGTGAACTCATCGCGGACATCCTCGTAGCCCCCGTCGAAATAGTTCACGAACTCCTCGGTTCGCACGGCTTCGATCGGGGGCAGCTGTCCGCTCTCCAGGAAGTTGCGGGCCACCGTGTAGGACGCGGTGTCCACATCAAGGGCGAAGGTCGACAGCGGATCCTCCCACGTGTCGACAAACGGATTGACGCCGTAGTCCTGAAAGTTGTTCGGCTCGCGCAATCGGGAGGGTCTCCAGGCGATGCCGTCGTCTGCCATGGGTTCTTCGGCAGCCGCCGGCTGCGGCCTTCCGCTGGCTGGAGCCGAGTCCATCGCGTCCGCGGCCATCGATTCTTCAGCCATCTCGTATTCGGCCATTTCGTCGTCGGCCGGGCCACTGAGTTCGACCGCAACTTCGCCTTGGTCTTCGTCTGACGCCTCGCCCTCAGTCGGAATCACGGTTACGCGGTCAGCGGGTTCATCCGACATTTCACTCGGAGCATCCTCAGGCGCTTCTGGAACCGGCGATGTCCCACCAGAGTCAGGAGCCGACCTGACTGATGTCGGTGCCGATGCACCTGAGACCCCCAGTGCAGGGCTGTCGGAACCGCCGTTACTACTGCATGAGAGGGCCAGAAGTCCCATGGACACCACCACGGCAACCAACCCGATTCGAAGTGAGTGTATTTTCTGCTTGGACCCGGTTGCGGTTGCCATCTGTACCCCCTTGAGCTCAAATGCCCGCGGCATCTTCTTGGGGGTATCTGACGACGCGTTGACTGCGTTGGTTCCCGGTGGGCGGAAAATTCCTGGTCAGCAGCTAGCCAGCGGCTGCGGTGCCGGCGGCGTGGGCGGAAATGAGCAATGGCCCGATGGTGCCGCCCGCGCCGGGATAGGCCGCGCCGAGGGGGCTGGCCGCGGCGTTGCCCGCCGCGTAGAGCCCCTCGATGAGGCCGCCGTCTTGGTGGCGGACCTGGCCATGGATGTCGGTGCGGGGGCCGCCCTTGGTGCCCAGGCAGCCGGGATGGAGGC
>JAPPKI010000050.1 GCA_028820035.1 bacterium
GTTCCACGGCGCCCATGTTTACGAGACTCGACAGCAGTTTCAAACCTCTGGGTCTGCAGTCATCGACCAAGTTCTCTGCCTCGGAACCATGAAGCACTCCAGCCTGGACTCCCCTGCCCCGCCTCAAGCTCTTCCTCGTCACAGCCTGCGTGAAACAGTGAAGATCTGGGAGGGCGCGCTAGCAGCCGCAAAAAGTGGCCGGGCAGCCCGTCATGATGTCGAAAGCGGGATCCAGACGATTCCGTCGACGTGCTCGAAGTGGCTGTCGCCCGATATGAGGTCGGCGCCGGTTTCCATGGCGTGAGCGGCTATCCAGACGTCGTTTGTTGGTAGGGGGCGGCCCTTGGCCCGAAGGGCTGCTGCTGTTCGTGAGTAGCGGTCGGCGGTAACCGAGGTCACCTCCACAAAGGTCGAATACGGGCTGTTGAGCACGGAGCGGAGGTCGGCGGCATTCTGCTCGAAGCGCGTCCCGCGGCGGAAACCGTAGAGAAGTTCACCGACGACGACGGCAGAAAACAGCAGCTCCTCAGCCGTCCTTACAATCTCGGCGACCTGCTCATGTCCCCGCATGAGTAGGGAGTAGGCGTTGGTGTCCAATAAGGCCCTCACGCCCAGGCATCCTCGTCAACGGTCTCGAGATCTGCCAGGGCGGCTTCAAATTCGTCGGCGTCCTGGGCGGTCCAACTGCCGATCAGGTGGTCGAGGGACGTTCCCACTATCCAGGGTCGTTCAACGTCCTCACTCAGTCCCGCACCGCGCCGGAGCAGCTTCAGCGCAGCTTGATTCAGCGAGATCTTGTCTCGGGCAGCGAGTCGGCGCATGGCTGCACCCAACTCATCGCCGAATCCCCGAACAGTGAGCTGGTCCATACCGGCCTCCCTTGACGACTCACTAGTGACTCAATATACCTCAACTAGTGAGTCATCAGCAGTTCAAGTGGCGCAGTGGCCCAGCGGCGAGACCCACCGGCGTGCCACCTCCGCGACCGACGCCTAGCCCCGCAACACAGCGAGTACGACCTGCGCAATACCCGGGGACGTTCAGTCATCGGGCTGCGAGCAGATCGGCCTCGAAGAATACGCCGTGGTCTGCGCAAACCGGCGGTGCCTGAGACACCACCCATTTTCCCCAATCTGAGTCGGCCGGACGCCCAGACATCGTCACCGGAGACTCCAAGCGCTGCGACCAGACCCAGTCCGGGACGCCGATTCCGTCTCGCTCGCACAATCCGTGCACGACCGCGGCCACTAACGCCAGATCCCCATCAGTGCCGCCACGGGGAGCTACCCAGCCACACAGCATCTCCGCCCGCCAATGGGGCTGGTCGTTCCAGTCCATGATGAACTGAACCACCGGCCGGAACCGCCCATGGCGAAACCGCCAATCGTCCATGGCTTCGGGAAGGTCCCGCACCGTCAACACCGAACGCGGACCCATGCGCCCATCCTACTGGTGGTCCACGGGTATTGCGTAGGGTTGAAGTTGGATTCTGCTGTCATGGATCGTGGGGAGGGGGCCTGTCGGACGCTCCCTTGTCAAGCGGCGAGTTGGGGGGTGCCGAAGGCACAGACTCACCATAGGGTGGTGGTGTGGAGTTCGAACCCGTAGACAGTGATGTCGCCTACTTCATAGCTGCACTCGCGCAGGGTGTAGCCGACATCGATTCGCTTCGTGAGGATGGCCGACTGGAGATGACTTCGGCCGGAATCGCTGGAGTCATGTTGGGCCGAGTGGAGCAGGTGTGGGAAGCGGAGCCTGAACTGGAGGCAAAGTTCCGGTCAATGGGGGGCGTCTTTTTCCAGGCCCTCATCGATGGCATCAAGGCCAACAAGCAAGCCCGTGAGAGTCGCGACTGATCTGCTACCGCGGTGAGCCTCGGCTCTGCGCTAATCGACTACCTCGGCAGGCTGACCATCGTGGGCGGTGACCGCGACGGCGAGCCCTTCGAGCTCCAGCCGTGGGAGGCCCACTTTTGCCGAGGGGCGTTCAAAGACGACGGCGACGCGGCTTTGTCGATGGCTCGGGGCAACAGGAAGTCGGCGCTGATGGCCGGGATCGCGACGGCGACAGTCGACCCTCTGGGCACTCTGACGGGCTCGCGCTTCGAGGCGATGCCCGTGGCGTCGAGCTTCTACCTGTCGCTCATCATCTTCGAGGACGCGCTGGCGTTCCTCCGGGGTCTGGGCCACGACCTGTAGAACCAGGAGCTGTGGCGCAAGCACGACTCGGCCAAGCGCGACAAGGCGTATGCGGCGCTGAGGACGTCGCTGGGGAAGATACCGGGGTCGAGGCTGGTCGCTTTGGGCACGCGTCCGGCCGACAATGGTCACCTATTCGGGAAGCTGCTGGAGCGCTCGCCCTACGTCCAGATCCACGCCACGCCGGCTGAAGCGCCGCCGTTCCACAAGCGCACTATCCGCCGGGCCAACCCCTCCTACGACCGCCTGCTCAGCCTCCATCGCCAGATCGCCGAGGATATCGAGAACGCCCGACGCGATCCCGAGGCGCTGGCGAGCTTGCGGGCGCTACGGCTGAACCAGGGCGTAGACGACGTGGCCCGCTCGGTGCTGGTGGAGGCCGACACCTGGAGGGGCGCTCTGGCGCTCGGCGAGCCCGAGGTGTGCTCGAAGGTCTATACCCTTGGCTTGGACCTCGGCCAGAACGCGGCGATGAGCGCGGCGGCGGCCTACTTCTACGACGGGCGGCTTGACGCGCTGGCGTGCTTCCCCTAGGTGCCCGGTTTAGCCGAGCGGGGCCTGACCGACGGGGTTGGCCCCCAGAACCGGCACATGGCCGAGCGAGGCGAGTTGATCCTAGCGAGCCACCGGGTATCGGACCCTCAGGCGCTGCTAGCCGAGGTTCTGGACCGCTGGGGCGCGCCGGTGGCGGTGGTGGCTGACCGCTTGCGGGAGGCCGAGCTACGCGACGCGCTGGAGGCGGTGCGGTTCCCCCGGTGCGATCTGGTGATCCAAGGTCAGGGCTTCAAGGACGGCAGCGATGACGTGCGCCTGTTCCGCCGGGCGGTGCTCGATGACAGGGCGCACCCGGCGTGGTCGCTGCTGTTGAACGCGGCCATGTCTGCCGCCCGCACCGTCGGCGATCCGGCTGGCAACCACAAGCCGGCCAAGAAGGCCCTGGGCGGGAAGCGGGCCGCTGCCCGCGACGACGCGGCCGCGGCCGCGATCTTGGCGGTGGCCTGCGGCTACCGGCTGTGTCACCAGGCCCCCGCGAGGCCCCGCCGGCGTTTGCGGTAGGCGGATAAAGCGACGAACCTGCAACCTCGTCAGACAGAATTGGAGTGTGCCCCGGATGCCAGAGCCAGACAACGAATACCTTCGCAGATTGGGCAAAGCCTGTTACAGCTATGCCGCCGTGGAATGGGAGGTGGTGGCAGCGGTAGCTGACCATTCCGACTACTCGGACTATTCGGAGGAAGAGGTTGAGGAATTTTCGCCATGGTTTATCAAGTGGACAGAGACATCGAAGAAAGGGCCTAAGGGGTCGATCAATCCCCTGGATTCCATGTGGGAAGACGATGAGGAATGGCAAAGACTGGCCCAGAGATTCCGACAGCTAGTCGATAAACGGAACGCTCTTGTTCATTCATACCCAATGACAGCAAGTCCTGTGCTGAGGAGATTGCTGTACTACAAGAACCCCGCTGATACCAGGAATTTCGCCATATCTGAACACTGGCTCCACAACTTCATCTCGGAGTCGGAGAGGTTGCATGACGACTTGACAGAGTTCCTTCAGATAAAGCGGTTGGAGCAGATTGAGAACCGGGAACTTGAGTCGCCTTCATCACCTGCTTGATCGTCGCCGCTGGCAGCAAGTCCGCCGGAGGGTGCTGGAGCGCAACGGGTGGCGGTGCCGGTCCTGCGGGCGGGCGGGGAGGCTCGAAGTCGATCACGTCCTGGGTCACCATGTTCCACGGCGCCCACGTTGGCACAGTGCCCGGGGAGGGACTCGAACCCTCACTCCCTTGCGGGAACCGGATTTTGAGTCCGGCGCGTCTACCAATTCCACCACCCGGGCGGGGGCCAGCATGCTGGCTGGGGGAAGGGCAGTTTACCCAGTGCTGTGGCAGGGAAGCTTGCTGGATAACTTGGGCGGACGGGCTTGTCTCGTAGAGTGTTGAAACCCCACTGTCGTCTGAGAGGTCTGACACCTGATGATCTGTTTCACCTATCCCGGCCAGGGATCCCAAAAGGCCGGCATGGGTTCGGCCTGGGTCGACCATCCCTCGTGGGAGCTGGTGGCCGAGGCCTCTGAGGCAGCGGGGCGCGATGTGGCCCGGCTCCTACTCGACGCTGACGATGACGAGCTGCGCCACACCCGCAACTCGCAGCTCGCCACGTTCATGGTGTCGATGATCGCGCTCGACGCGGTGACCCGGGTGGGCATCGAGACCGCGGGCCACGCCGGCCACAGCCTGGGCGAGTACTCCGCGCTGGTGGCCGCCGGAGTGGTGGACTTCTACGACGGCGTTCGCCTCGTGTCGGAGCGGGGCGAGGCCATGCAGGTGGCCGCGGAGGAGCAAGACGGCGCCATGGCCGCGGTCATGGGCCT
>JAPPKI010000129.1 GCA_028820035.1 bacterium
AATCAACCCGTCACAAAAATCCGAACCCGACGACCCAGCTTCGTCGCGTAGAGCCGGTAATGTCAGGAATGAACTCGGGGTCTCTTCGAATGGCTGCATCGGCAACTTCGAACGTCTCGTCTGATGGCCGGAATGCGATTTGGATCTGACGGTTCTCAAATGACTTGGTGAGCACTTTCCGGCCAGTAAGCACCGCAAAAAGTGAAGTCAGGCGCTGTTGGCCGTCAACTATGAGTTGCTTTGGTGCCTTGTCTTGCTCGCCTCCACCAACTTGGCGGGTGCTGGTGTCGACACCGGTTTCCCAAAACAGCAGTGTGCCTATGGGGTATCCCCGATACATCGAGTCGAACAGGTCTCGAACTTTGGCTGGTGACCACACAAACGGGCGCTGGATGTCGGGCAAGGCGATCTCGCCGTGCTTGATTTCTTCGATCAGATGTGTCAGCGAGTAGTTCGTGTCTCGATAGAGCGTTGGAGGCATAGGCGAAAGAGCCTACGGGTATCTGTCCGTTTCATGCATTTCAGAGGTACTGACCAAGTCGAAAGTGCCTGGTCAAGAATACTCTGACAGCTAGTAACAACTGGCCTAGGCCGCTTGGCGGGGGTCGGTGTGGCCGAGGATGTTGACGTGGCGGAGTTCGCGGATTTGATCGGGGGGGAAGGCCTCGCGCTGGTGCATGGTCTGGGTGTTGAGCCAGAAGACGGACTCTCCGACAGTCCAATGGTGCTCGTAGACGTAGCGGTCTTGGGTGCAGTGGGCGAAGAGTTCGGCCAGCAGGGCGGCGCCCTCATCGGGGCCGTGGCCCTCCACATCGGCGGCGAAGTCGGGGCCGGTGTTGGGCCACACGCTGCGGCGGCCGTTGCGGGGGTTGGTCTGCACTAGGGATATGCAAGTGCGGTCGGCCAGCAGAGACTGGCCGTCAGTGGCTTTGAAGTAGCTGCCGAAGTCCAAGCCGTCGCGCAGCCGATAGACCACCCCGATGTCGTCGATGCAGGCCTTGATGTCGTCGTCGAGGTCTTGGTAGGCGGCTACCAGATTCAACCACTTTGTGGTGCCCCCTGATGACGGCAGCATCACCGCGTCCAGGTACAGGAATTCGATGAGCGGCGGGGTGAAGCTGAGGTCGGAGTGGAAGGTCACCACGTCGGTGCCTCCGGTGCCGACCACGCCGTCGACATCCACGTTGGATACCCGGTTGATGCCAGGGAAGCCTGGCAGGCGGGACTTATCGGCCAGCGTGGGCCGAAGAGGGCCGAACGACTCGCAGAAATCGGTCACCTGGGCAGGGGTAGGAGGCTCGGGGTTGCGGAACAGCAGCAGTAGGTGTTCGTCCACGGCGGCCAGCAGTTCACCGGCCGTCTCTGAGTCCGGCGGTGCGGTGAAGTCGTATCCGGCAACCTCGGCGCCGAGAACAGCGTCCAGTGGGGTGATGGTCAGGCTCATCGGGGGCTGTCAATCAGCTTGGCCCGCTCAACTTGGGGATAGCCGTCCACCCAGGTGGAGGGGTCGTCCCAGCGGCCCAGCGGGGGTGGGTGCTCGTCGGGGTCGAGCTTGTCGTAGGGACCGAGACTGAAGAACAGGTACTCACAGCCATCCGGCCCTGAGCGCTCCGGGCCGTAGGCGAATCCACCCCGCACCCAGCGCAACTCGCCTTCTCGGTAGGGCTCTTCACCTTCGACGATGAACTCCCCCTTGGTCACCAAATACACCGTGTCGGACAAGTGCCAATGGGCCGCAGCGTTGCGGCCAGCCCACGACTTCACGTGCATGACCCGATTGCCCGATGCCGGATCCACCAGCCAGCGCACAAATGGGCCTGGTTCCCGGTTGGGTTCGTCAGGGTCGGCGAAATCCTCCCATTCGATGTCGGCGATGCGAATCGGGTGCCGTTCGCCAATGGGGTTTTCGCTCACGGTCACAACGCTAGTGGCCAGCCGTATCTGGCTCTGTGGCGGGAGAGATGAGCTGGAGTATGCGGCTGGGGGGCAGATGCTGCTCAGTGATCTCCACACCCCAGGGGGCGAGGGCGTCTTCGATGGCGTTGCACACTGCGGCGGGGGAGCCGATGGCCCCGCCCTCGCCCACCCCCCGCCAAGGCACGTCGCCCTGGGACGGACCCTCGAGGTGCTCGATGTCGATGTGGGGGATCTCGGCCGCGGTGGGCAGCAGGTAGTCCATGAACGTAGACGTGGTGCACTGCCCGCTGTCGTCGTAGATGATGCGCTCCAGCAGCACGCTGCCGATCCCCTGGGCCACTCCACCTCGGATCTGGCCCTCCACCACCGCGGGGTTGATCATCTCTCCGCAGTCCTCCACCACCAGGTAGCGGGGCACGGTTACCAGCCCGGTGCCGGGGTCCAGCTCTACCCAGCAGATGTGGGTCGACTGGGTCCACCCACCGGCGGGGGTCTCGAAGTCGAATGTTGCGTCGAACCCGTCGCCCAGTGCCTCATCCAGGGTGAACGGGGCCATGTAGGAGAGTCGGGCCACTTCGGCCACCGTCTTGGAGCGGTCGGGGGAGCCTCGCACCGCCACCAC
Organism: bacterium; assembly: GCA_028820035.1. Taxonomy (GTDB): domain Bacteria; phylum Actinomycetota; class Acidimicrobiia; order Acidimicrobiales; family Bin134; genus Poriferisocius. Next base: position 2,540 of record JAPPKI010000129.1, read on the forward strand.
GCCATCGACGACTTCCAGGTCGTCGGGATTGGCCTCCAGCAAAGTGGCCACCACGGCCAGCAGCTTGTTTCGCACGATGCGGGCCGCGCCTTGGGCGGCACCGGCTCCCAGGGTGGCCGCCCGGCTCCCGCCGGTGCTGACCATGTTGAACGGCACCTGATCGGTGTCGCCGGACACCACTCGCACGTTTTCGATGCCCACCCCCAGCTCGTCGGCCACCACTTGGGAAAAGGTGGTCTCGTGGCTCTGGCCGTGGGGCTGTTGGCTGGTGAACAACGTCACCGAGCCGTCGGGCTCCAGCTTCACCCGAGCCCGCTGCATCGAACGCTGCTCGTAAGTGAAGCCCAGCGCCTGGCCGTAGTCGGTGGGACCGGGGCCGGGTTCCAAGTAGGTACACAGGCCGATGCCCTGATGGCGCCCCTCGGCTCGGGATTCGGCCTGGGCGGCTCGAAATCCCTGGTAGTCGGCCAGCTCCACCGCTCGGTCCAGGGTCTGGTTGATGGTCATGAAGTCCAGGGTGGGGCCGGTGAGCATGGCGCCGGGGAACTGGTCGTCGCCCATGTAGTTGCGGCGGCGTACCTCCAGGGGGTCGAGTTCGAGCTGGCGGGCGATGAGGTCCATGAGGCGCTCCCGCACCCAGCACTCGATTTCCCACGGCCCCCGGTAGGCCACGAAAGAGGCCTTGTTGGTGGCCACCACCGACCCGCGGAACTGGTAGTGGCGCACCCGCAGGGTGCCTGGCAACAGCACCTTGATGATGTTGGCAAACAGCGACATCGGGAGGTTCAAGAACGGGTAGGCCCCGTGGTCCATCACCAGATCGGCCCGCAAGCCGATCACTACGCCGTTTTCGTCGAGGGCGGCCTCGATGCTCACTAGTTCCTCGCGGGCGTGGCCGCCGGCCACCAAGTTCTCGGCCCGGTCCTCCACCCAGCGCACTGGCTGGCCCAGCAGGCGCGCGGCCGCGCACACCGCAACGTCCTCCCGAGTGGGGTTGGACTTCAAGCCGAATGACCCACCGATGCTGTCGCAGATCACCCGCAATTGCGCGGCTGGCAGCCCCAAGATGGCCGACAGGTGCACCCGCAACGCGTGGGGGTTCTGATGGGACACTTCGTAGCGGAGGTTGCCGGTAGACGGGTCGTATTCAGCCACTCCGCCCCGGGTCTCGAGGGGGACACAGGTGTGACGGTGCTGGTTGAGCGTCTCCGATATGACATGGGCGGCCGACGCGAAGGCCTCGTCGGGGTCGCCCCACACTTCATCTCCCGACCACAGCACGTTGTCAGGAGCCTCGTCCCACACGGCGGAGGCGTTCTCGCCTTTCGTAGCAGCGCTGGTCACCGGGGGCAGCGGCTCGATGTCGACCTCCACCGCATCGGCGCCGTCTTCGGCCGCGGCCCGGCTGGTGGCAATCACCAAAGCGACCGGATCACCCGCGAAGCGCACCTTCTCGTCGGCCAAGGGGAGATGAGCAGGCACGATCAGCGGCCCGGCTGTGCCCAGTCCCATGGGGGAGCAGCACTGGGCAAGATCCTCGGCGGTCAATACGGACACCACGCCTTCGGTATCCATGGCGGCATCAGCATCGATAGAAACCAACTGTCCGTGGGCCACTGGGCTGCGGACGAACACTGCCTCCAGAAGGTCAGGACGGTTGATGTCGTCGACGAATCGGCCCGCGCCGGCCAGCAGTCGGGGATCCTCCCTACGGGGGACACTGGCGCCGGTGAACCGCATGGTGGCCGAGCGTATTAGTTTTCTCACCGTGGAAATAGTGCTTGACGGCCCGGTGCTGGCCGTGGACATCGGCGGCACCAAGGTGGCCGTCGGCATGGTTGCCCCCAATGGGCAGGTGCTCTGCCAGCGGCGCGGGCCGTCTCAGGCTGCTGACGGAGAAGCGCTGTTCGCCCTAATTGTGGAATTGGCGCGGGAGGTTCTCGAGGAACACAGCCAGCCGGTCAGCGTGTGCGGGGTGGGCAGCGGCG
>JAPPKI010000555.1 GCA_028820035.1 bacterium
CCTGCGGGTGGACTTAACCCAGCCCTACGACTGCAAAGCCATGACCAACCAAGCTGGGGCCGCCTTCGGCGGCCTCGATGCGGTGTACTCCAACGCCGGGGTCGACGGGCCGGGCCGGGCCGGCGATCTCAGCTTGGAGGAGTGGAACCGGGTGATCGGGGTGAACCTCACTGGGAAGTGGCTGTCGGTCAAGTACGCCATACCCCACCTCATCAAGGCCGGCGGCGGATCGCTGGTACTCCAGGCCAGCGTCGGCGGCGTGATTGGCGTGCCGGGCATCGCCGCTTATGCCGCGGCCAAGGCCGGGGTGATCGGCCTCACCCGGCAGATGGCAGTGGACTACGGCCCCGACAAGATCCGGGTCAACGCCATTTGCCCGGGAACGGTGCCCACCCCCCTGGTTCGGGCCACCTACGAGAAGCGGGGCGGGTTCTCGGCCACTGCCGCTGTATCGGCCGACGCCACTGTCGACGAGATGATCGAAGCCGCCGTAGTGCGTCACCCCATCGGCCGCCTCGGCACCACCACCGACATTGCCCAACTCGCCCTGCACTTGGCCTCCGACGAGTCGTCATGGACCACCGGCGCCGCCATAGTCATCGACGGCGGAATGTCAGTGGCCTGATCGCTGACGGCGGCCGATAGGAACTGGCTATGCCAAAGGTCCGAGACGCAATCCGGGCAGTAGAAGCTGACGGATGGCAACTCGTTCGGACCAAGGGCAGCCACCGGCAGTTCAAGCACCCTGCGAAACCTGGCCGTGTGACCATCGCCGGTAAACCCAGTGACGACCTGCCCCCGGGCACTTGGGGCAGTATTCTGAAGCAGTCCGGTCTCAAGGAATGACACTGTCGATGAAATACACAATCGTGATCGAAGAGGCCCCGAACAACTTTGCTGCCTATGTGCCCGATCTGCCGGGCTGTGTTGCGACGGCGGACACGAAGGAGGAGTTGCGGGGAGAGATTCAAAGGGCCATCGAGTTTCACCTCGAAGGCTTACAGGAAGACGGCGAGCCGATCCCTGAGCCTCGAGCCACATCAGATGTGGTGGAAATAGCGGCAAGCACTTAGCCGACTTCGGCGAAGAACTTCTTCCAGGTATCCAGGCTCTCGGGAAGCTCTGCGGAGCCGATTTGGCCGAAGTATCGCTTACGATCAGCCTCTGAGAGCCCACCGTCCGCCAACTCGGCCATGTCCATGTAATACACCATGGCGATGCTGCGCTCGGCAAAGCGCCACTGCCCGCCGTCATGGCGGTACTTGTCGAAGTAGCGCAGGCCAGTCACGAAAGTCCTTCCCTCTATGCCCAATTCGGCGTGGGCGTTGACGAGGCCGGAAGCGTGGCCGGCATGGTTGGCGTCGAGCTCTACCAGATGGCTGTTGGGGTAGTGGTATGTGGCGCCGAACGAAGACAGCCGGTCGGTGTAGAAATCCACGATGGCCGACCGTCCCTCATTGACCACCGCACCGTCGCCGTGGCGGAATACGGCGTCTTCGGTGAACATGGCGGCTACAGCGCCCATGTCCCGGTCGTCCACCGCCATGCCGTAGCGAACCACCAGATCTCGGATCTCCTCTCGGGCTTCTAGGCCGGCGATCCGCTCAATCAGGCCATCAGTCGCACTGGTCATTCCATTTGCCTCTCAGTTCTCGAGCCCCCAATGCCCCCGTTCGGGAGCCATCGGGATTTGTCGGCTTCGCCCAGCGAAAACTACCGTCGCCCTTCGTTGACCGGCAATATCCGGTCGGCCTTAGGGGGGCCATGCTTCTAGCTTTCGGCAACTTCACTGCTGATCCAAGCATCAATTTGCAGTTGTTGATCGGCGGGTTGGCCCTCGGGGCCATCTATGCCGTGGTGGCCCTCGGCTTCGTGCTCGTCTACAAGAGCACCGACGTGCTGAACCTGGCCCACGGCGAGTTCCTGATGCTCGGGGCCTATTTCGCGTTGACGTTTTTGATATCGGAAAACCTCAACTTCTTCTTGGGCGTGTTCGTGCTGCTGCTGGTGATGCTGGTGTTCGGATTATTGGTCCACTACGGGATCATGCGACGAATGGTGGGCCAAGGTTTTTTTGCCATTGTGCTCATAACCCTGGGCATCGCCACGATCATTCGCGCCCTTCTGCTCATCTTCTACGGCCCCACAGAGCGAGCCCGCCTCGACTTGCTGCCCCAGGGCAGTTTCGAGGTCGGCGGCGCCACGGTAAGGCACGTAGATCTGATCATCTTCGCTGTGGTGGCGGGGTGCGTGCTGCTGTTCTTCCTCTTCTTCAAGTACACCCGACTGGGATTGCACATGCGGGCGGTGGCCGACGACATCGAGGCTGCCGCAGCCATGGGCATCGACCCCGACAAGGTGTACGCCATGACTTGGGCCGCAGCCATGGTGATGGCCGGGGTGGGGGGACTGCTGTTCGGCCACGTCACCGGGGCCATTGACCGCAGCATCGAGGCCATCGGTCTACGGGCCTTCCCCGCCGCGGTGGTGGGCGGACTCACATCGCTGGGCGGCTCCATCGTGGGGGGCCTGGTGGTAGGAGTGATCGAGCAGTTCGCCAACGGGCATCTGGGCACCAAGTGGCGGGAGCCGGTGGCCTTCTCAGTGATGTTCGTGGTGCTGCTGGTGCGTCCAACTGGCCTGTGGGGCCGCAAGGACTTGGAGCGGGTATGACCGCGGTTGACAACCCCGTTCCCCAGCAAGAAGAGGCCCAGACCTACCGCCCCTCCACCCTCCAGCGATTCCTTCCCTTCATCATCGCCGCGGTGGTGCCGTTCATCCTGGGATCGACCACCGAGAATGTGAATTTCTGGTGGAAGGCGCTGATCACGGTTGTGGTCTTGGTCGTCGTCGCCCGACTGGCCTGGAAATGGACGCCTCGGGGCGAGCTTACCCACCGCGAGGACATGCGCTTGTGGCGGACCCCCAGCGATCGGTCGTGGGCCGCGGTGACCACCTTCGGGCTGCTGGTGCTCCCCTTTATCCTCGTTTCAGACTTCAACCCCCCCATGGACTTCCCCTGGGCCATCTGGTCTGAAGTGGTTAATCAAGTCCTCATCTTCGCTATGGGGGCAGCAGCCTTCAACCTTTTGGTGGGATACCCCGGCCAAATCAGCCTTGCCCACGTGGCGTTCTTGGCCTTGGGCACCATTGTCGGCGCCATCGTGGGGGTGCAATGGAGCGGGGGGAACTTCTGGCTGGCTCTGCCAGCAGCGGCTGTGGCTGGGGCGGTGGTCGGTGCCATCTCCGGACTGCCCGCCCTGCGGCTCAAGCACCTCTATCTGCTGTTAGCCACCTTTGGCTTCCACTTCGTAATGATGCTGGTTTGGCGGGAGTATCTCCAGGAGTACTTCGGCTTCGTCGGCATTCGCTTTAAAGGCGAGCACAGGCCGCGCATCACCTCCTGGCTGCACTGGCTGCCCGGGATCGATCCCGGTGAGAGCGGCGAGTTTGTCATCGATACCCGATTCCGGTGGTACTGGGTGATCATGCCCCTCACCGTGGCGTCCCTGCTGTTCATGGTGAACGTCGTTCGAACCCGAGAGGGACGGGCTTTCGCCGCGGTGCGTGACCGAGACGTCTCCGCATCGCTGCTGGGCATCAACGTGGCTCGGTCCAAGCTCATGGCCTTCGCGGTGTCCTCCGCAGTGGTATCCATGTCGGGGGTCCTGGCTTCCTTCTATTCCGGTGCCCGAGGCGAGGACAGCTTCGACGTCCAAACTGTCCTGGACTACGCCATCATCATCGTGGTCGGCGGTTTCTCCAGCATCCAGGGAGCCATATTCGGCTCGGCGTTCTTCTTGTTCCTGCCCGAATGGTTCGAATGGGCACGGGAAGAACTCTGGTTCGTGAGGGACATCGACTTCCTCAGCAAACACCACGGCAGCATCGACTACGCCTTCAAGGGATTCCTGGTGGTGATCATCTTGATGTTCAAGCCTGATGGCTTGGCCGGCCTGTGGCGAGACTTCAAAGGTTGGCTGGGACGAAGACTGGCGAGGAGCAATCCGTGAACACCAGCGGACTCGACTTGAGGATTGAAGGCCTGACCGTGGTGTACGGGGGCGTCACCGCGCTGAGCGACGTGAGCGTGACTGTGCCCTCCGGCGGCTTCGTGTCGGTTCTGGGGGCCAACGGCGCGGGCAAGACCACATTGGTGCGGTCGATCACCAGCCTGCTCTACATTCACAAGGGCCGAGTGCGTCGAGGCAGTATTGAGTTGGGCGGTAAGTCGATCCTGGGCAAGAAGAGCCCCGATATCGTGGCCGCCGGCGTGGCCCAAGTGCCCGAGGGCCGCAAGCTGTTCCCCAACCTCACGGTGAGGGAGAACCTGCTATGCGGGGCGGCCAGCCGCAGCGACCTCTCCGGCATCGACGAATCGCTGGAACTGAACCTGGATCTGTTCCCCCAGCTGCGCCCACTGCTCGGCCAGACCGCGGGGCTGCTATCGGGAGGCGAGCAGCAGATGGTGGCGGTGGGGCGGGCCCTGATGTCGCAGCCATCACTGCTGATC
>JAPPKI010000504.1 GCA_028820035.1 bacterium
GCGTTGAGCACCGCGACACCTGACCGGTCCAGAGACTCCACTAACTCGCCCTTGGCCTCGGCCACGGCCTCCACGCTCCCGAACAACTCGGTGTGGGCCGCCCCGACGGCGGTCACAACACCCACGGTGGGCTGAGCCAGTGAGCAGAGCCAGGCGATATGGCCCATGCCCCGAGCCCCCATTTCTACCACCACCGCTTCGGCACCCTCGGGGCAGTTGACCAAGGTGAGCGGCACCCCCAGCTCGTTGTTGAACGACATCGGACTGGCATGGGTCGGTCGGTCAGCTCCAATGGCTGCGGCAACCATGTCCTTCACCGAGGTCTTGCCAACCGAGCCGGTGATGCCCACCACCGGGCCGTCGAACTTGCTGCGGGCGAAGCGGCCCAGCTCAGCTAGGGCGGTGGCGGTGTCGTCCACCACTACCGCCGTGGCTCCCCGAGGCGGCATTGCAGTGAGATAGGCGGATGCTCCCGCGGCCAGGGCGTCGTCGATGAAGTCGTGGCCGTTTCGCTCGGCCACCACCGGCACGAACAACTCACCTTGGGCCACCGTCCTCGAGTCGATGGAGGCTCCGGTTGCTTCGACATCGGAACCCACTAGCCGGCCGCTGGTCGCCTGAGCCACTTCCGATGCCATCAGTCGCACACACTTAGCCTCCCACTGTCGGGGCAATCGGTGGGGTACCGTCGGCCTGTGGGAACCCGCACCCGCTTGGTGCTGCTCTTTGGCGGCCGGTCGGCCGAGCACGACGTGTCGTGCGTCTCGGCCCGCCACGTGGCCGCCGCGGCCGACATGGAGCGGTTCGAGGTGGTGGCGCTGGGCATCACCCGGGCGGGGCAGTGGAGGCTGGCCGAGCTAACTGATCCCCTCCCCGACCGGTTGGACGCCGACGGACTCGCCGTGACCCCTGCTGAGATATTCGCCGAGCCCGACACGGTGGTGTTCCCCCTAATACACGGTCCAATGGGCGAGGACGGCACTATCCAGGGGCTGCTGGAAGTGGCCGACGTGCCCTATGTGGGTTCGGGCGTGCTGGCCTCGGCGGTGTGCATGGACAAGTCCATGGCCAAGCTGGTGTGCGCCCGCCACGGCCTGCCCCAGTGCCGCTACAGGACGGCATCGGCCGACGATCCCCCCGAGGCGGTGGCCGAACAGGCCATAGCGGAGTTGGGGCTACCGCTGTTCGTGAAGCCGGCCAACATGGGCTCGTCGGTGGGGGTCAGCCGGACCACCACCGAATTCGAGACGGTCAAAGCGCTCGAGGCTGCCGCTCAGTACGACGAGACGCTGATAATCGAGGAGGCTGTCACCGGCCAGGAGATCGAGGTATCAGTGTTGGGCAACCGCGACCCCGAGGCGTCGGTCCCCGGCGAGATCGTGCCCGGCGCCGATTTCTACGACTACGCCGACAAATACCTCACCGACGGCGCCAAACTGCTGGTCCCCGCCCAGATTCCGGAGGCTGCCGCCCAAGAGGCCCAGCGCCTTGCAATCTCCGCCTACCGCGCCCTGCGGTGCGAGGGCATGGCCCGAGTGGACTTCCTTTACGAGCCCGATGGCCGGGGCATGCTGCTCAGCGAGATCAACACCATTCCCGGCTTCACGCCCATCAGCATGTACCCCAAGCTGTGGCAGGCATCGGGCCTCCCCTACCCGGAGCTCATCTCCACTCTGGTCGACCTGGCCGTCGAGCGCTACGAGCGCCGCGTCCAACACCGCCGCACCGACCGCTGAGCGCCGCGCTGGCCAGGAACCGGGGCTGCCCATGCGCATTCGGGGAATACCCCCTGGGTTTGGTAAAACACTGCGATGATCTCTGATGCGCTGGCCGGCAAGCGGCTGGCGATCACCGGCACGACCGGCTTTCTGGGCACCGCTCTGGTGGAGCGGCTGCTGCGCTGTGTGCCCGAGGTGGAGCTGGTGCTGTTGGTACGCCCCGGTCGCCGAGGCATCGAGCAGCGCATCCGGCGGGAGATCATCCGCAACGACGTGTTTGACCGGCTACGCGATCAACTCGGCAGCGACGAATTCGAGCAGCTGTGCCAGCGACAGATCACCGGGGTGGCCGGTGACGTGGGTGTCGACGGCCTGGGCCTCGACGATGCCGGTCGGGAGCTGATCGCCGGCTGCGACATCGTCATCCACTCAGCCGCCGCGGTGGCGTTCGACAATCCGCTGGACACCGCGGTGGAGGTCAACTTGATGGGGCCGGTTCGCCTGGTGCAGATGCTGCACGAGATGGGGGTGTCGCCTCACTTCATCGCAGTGTCCACCTGCTACGTGGCCGGCAGCCGCCGAGGCAACGCTCCCGAGGAGCCCCTGGCCGACGGCCCCATGTACGTGCCGGTGTCGTGGCAGGAGGAAGCCGAGGCCAGCCGCCGTCGGCGCGTCACCACCGAGACCGAGAGCCGCGATCCCAGCCGTCTGGCCGAATTCCGCAGCCGGGCCCGCCATGAGCTGGGGGCGGCCGGCACCCCGGCGTTGGCCTCCAAAACCGAGCAGCTCCGCAGCCGATGGGTTGACGATCACATGGTGGAGGCCGGCCGGTCGCGGGCCTCCTCGCTGGGATTCCCCGACGCCTACGCCTTCACCAAAGCGCTGGCCGAGACCGCGGTAGCCGAAATCAAGGGCGATCTAGAGGTCACCACCGTGAGGCCATCGATCATCGAGTCGGCCTACGCCGAGCCTTTCCCCGGGTGGATCCGGGGGTTCCGCATGGCCGAGCCCATCATCATCGGCTACGGGCGGGGGCTGCTCACCGACTTCCCTGGCATCCCCCAGGGAGTGCTGGACGTGATTCCGGTCGACCTGGTGGCCGCCGCCATCTGCGCAGTGGCCGCCCGGGGCCACGACCCCGAGCGACCGGTCATCCAGGTGGCATCGGGCGCGGTCAACCCGTTCCGGCTCAACCAGCTGGCCGATCTGGCCCATGGCTGGTTCAGCGAGAACCCCATCTACGACGACCGGGACCAGCCCATTCCCCCTCCCAACTGGACCTATCCGGGCCGGGGCCGGGTGGTCCGCCAGCTCAAACGGCTGCGCCGAGGACTGGACGTCAGCGAGCGGGTGTTAGGGCGTTTGCCCATCCGGGGACGCCAGGCAGAGATCACCGCCGACCTGGACGAGCGCCGCGACCAAGTAGAGCGAGCCCTGGGCTATGTGGAGCTGTACGGGGCCTATACCGAGTGCGAGGCCTTGTTCGGATTGGACCGGCTTCTGGAACTGTGGGACAGCCTGGACGATGACGATCAGGATGCGTTCTGCTTCGACCCCCGGATCATCGACTGGCCTCACTATGTAACCGATATTCACCTGCCCACTGTGGTGGCCCAGGGCCGGGTCAAGACTGCCCCGTCGGGGCGGTCGGGGCCGTCCCGCAAAGACCGCCAGCGGACCCATGTGCTGGCCCCCGACCGGCACATGGCGGCATTCGACCTGGAGAACACCGTCATCGCGGCCAACGTGGTGATCGCCTACGGCTGGCTGGCCACCCGTCGGCTGCCCCTTGACGATCGGGCCCGGCTGGTGGCCAAGATCTTGCTTGAAGCCCCGTCGCTTCTGGCGCTGGACCACCGCGACCGCAGTGACTTCCTCCGCCACTTCTACCGCCGCTATGAGGGGGCTCCAGTGGAGCAGATGGCCGAGGACTCCGGCGAGATGTTCAGCGAGCTGATCTTGACCCAGGCGTTTCCCGCGGCCATCCGCCGCGTGCGCCAGCACCGCGCCGCCGGGCACACCACGGTGCTCATCACCGGCGCGCTCGACTTCATCGTGGAGCCGCTGCGCCCGCTGTTCGACCACATCGTGTGCGCGGAACTGGCCCAGTCCCACGGCACATACACCGGGCAACTCGCCGAGGTGCCGCCCACCAGCGAGTCGCGGGCCGAAGTGCTGCGCGACTTCGCCAACGCCGAGGGGCTGCTCATGTCGGAGTCGGTGGCCTACGCCGACTCGGCCAGCGACCTGGCCCTGCTGGAGGCGGTGGGCTACCCGGTAGCGGTAAACCCCGAGCCCAAGCTGGCCATGCTGGCCCGCAAGCGGGGCTGGCTCATCGAATACTTCGACAAGGCCCCCGGCGGCCCCCGCAAGCTGCTGCCCATCGCAAGCCGGAAGGCGTCATGAAGCGCTCGGCGCGGTTGCACTCCGTCGGCGTTCTGGCTCTCCAGGGGGACATGTCATGAAGGACCGAGTGCGGCCAACCCCCCGCCCAGGCATGGTCTTGGAGGTAGACCGCTCCACCCCGCCGATCCTGTTCCACCACGGCGAGGGCTTCCGCACCGAGAAGCTCCCCGCCGGGCGCAGCCGGGTGATCTACCCGGCCGAGCCGCTGCTGGGCCTGGCCGATCCCGAGGGCGCCATCCGCCGGGCGCTGCTCAACCCCATCGACCAGGATCCGCTGCCCGCCCAGCTCCGCCCGGGCATGAAGCTCACCATCGCCTTCGACGACATCTCCCTGCCGCTGCCCCCCATGCGCCGCCCCGACATCCGCCAGATGGTGATCGAGCAGG
>JAPPKI010000319.1 GCA_028820035.1 bacterium
CACCCACCTGGGCTGCGAGCACGGTGTGTGCGGTGCGTGCACCGTTCTGGTCGACGGCGAGACCGCCCGGGCGTGTCTGCTTCTTACCGTGCAGGCCCACGGAAGTGAGGTAACCACGCTCGAAGGACTGACCGAAGGCGACGAACTCGGTCCCATCGAACAGGCGTTCTGGGCCAAACACGGCATGCAATGCGGCTTCTGCACCCCGGGGTTCGTGCTGACCATCGCTGAGATGCTCGACGACAACCCCAATCCGACTCGGGAGGAGATCGTCGAAGGCCTAGGCGGCAACCTCTGCCGTTGCACGGGTTACGTCAAGATCATCGAAGCGGTGGAAGAGGCCGTCAGCCTGCGGGGAGGTGGAGCGTGAGCTTGTTCGGGGCGAGCATTCGCCGAAAAGAAGATCCCCGTCTGCTCCGGGGGGATGGCCGGTATCTGTCCGACATCAAGCGGCACGGCATCGTCCACGCGGTGTTCGTTCGCAGCCCCCATGCCCACGCGCTGATTCGGGGGATCGATGCCAGTGCGGCGGTTTCCGACCCGCGAGTGGTGAGCGTTCTCACCGCTAATGACCTCCCGGCCGGACTGCCTCCGCTGCCCTGCATCGACGCCGAGGAGACCACCAAGCCGTTCAACCAGCCCATCCTGGCCACCGACAAGGTCCGGTTCGTGGGCGAGCCGGTGGCGCTGCTCGTGGTCGAGGGTGACCGCTACATCGCTGAGGACATCGCGGCGCTGGTGGACGTCGACTACGAGCCGTTGCCGGCGGTGGCGACCGCCGAGGCGGCGATGGCTCCTGATGCGCCGCTGGTTCATTTCGAATCGAATGTGGTCGACGTGTTGGAGTATTCGCTGGGCGACGCCCCTGCCGGGCTGGTGGCCGCGCCCCACAAACTCAGCGAGCGGTTCGTAACCCAGCGGTACGCGGGCACGCCGCTGGAGACCAGGGGAGTGATCGTAGAATGGGACGAGGACCGCCATGGCCTCACCATGTGGTCGTCAACCCAGGTTCCCCACAGCCTCAAGGCCACGCTGGTCAGCTACTTGGGCCTGCCCGAGAACTCGGTCCGGGTGATCGCCCCCGATGTCGGCGGCGGCTTCGGCGTGAAACTCCAGCCCTATCCCGAGGAGATTGTCCTCGGCTTGGCTGCTGCACAAGTCGGCCGCCCCATCAAGTGGGTAGAGGACCGTTACGAGCATTTTCTGGGGTCCACCCACGGCCGCGAGCAATACCACGATGTGGAGGTCGGCCACGACGACGACGGCAGAATCTTGGCCATCCACGATCACGCCGTCACCAACACCGGCGCTTATCTCCAGCGATTGACCCTGGTCGAACCCTTCATCGGAGTCTCCATGTTGTCCGGCCCCTATTTCATCGAGAATCAGCAGCTGGTGTCGACCGTGGTCATGACCAATACAACGCCCCTCAATCCGTTCCGGGGGGTAGGCCACGTCCAGGCGGCGTTCACCATGGAGCGCATTATCGACCTCGTCGCCGCCGCCGTGGGGATCGATCCGGGCGAGGTTCGGATGCGCAACATGTTCTCCGCCGATGTGTTCCCGCTCCACCGCGGGATCGGAAACGTGTTGGCCGGAGAGATCATCTATGACTCCGGCGACTATCAGGAGTGCCTGAACCGAGCTCTTTCCGCTGCCGAGTGGGACGAATTCCGACGGGACCAGGAAAGCGCCCGGGCTGAGGGCCGCTATCTCGGCATCGGCATCGGCTTCTTTGTGGAGGAGACCGGGCTCGGCCCCTACGAGAGCGGCCGCGTCCGAGTGGAACCGTCGGGCCAGGTGATCGTGTTTACCGGAGCGTGCAGCAGCGGACAAGGCCACGACACGGTGTTGGCGCAGATCACCGCTGATGAGCTCGGGGTTGGCTTCGACGACGTCGTGGTCGTGCACGGTGACACCGATCTGGTGGCCAGCGGCGTGGGCACGTATGCCAGCCGAAGCGCGCCCATCGGCGGCACCGCCGTGCGCAACGCCGCCGGTTCGATCAAGGAGCAGGCGATCCAAATCGCTGCCGAGATGCTCGAAGCCTCGCCGCAAGACCTTGAGCTGGTCGATGGAGAAGTCCGGGTCAAGGGTTCGCCGGCGAGCAGTGTCTCGCTGGCCCAAGTGGCGGGAAGGGTGGCTCCAGGCCAGCCATTGCCTCCGGGAGTCGACAACTACACCCTGGATGCCACCGACATCTATCACCCTCCGACAAACACGTTCTCCTACGGCTGCCATATCGCCACCGTTGAAGTCGACATCGACACCGGAGTGGTCACCCTGCTTCGGCATGTTGTGGTCAACGACTCCGGGACACTGATCAACCCCCTTCTGGTGGATGGGCAAGTGCAGGGCGGTGTGGCCCTGGGTATCGGGGGCGCGCTTCTCGAGGAAATCGCCTACGGCGAAGACGGCCAACCGCTGAATGCAAACTTCATGGACTATCTGGTCCCCGCCATCGGCAACATGCCGGAGATGGTGGTCGAGCACATGATCGTCCCGACACCCCTGAATGCCGACGGAATGAAGGGAGCCGGTGAGGGCGGCGCAGTCGGAGCGCCGGCCGCCATCGCCAATGCGGTGGCCGATGCCCTGCTGCCACTGGGGGCCAAGATCACCGAGACACCCCTGGGGCCCGAGACGGTCTACCGAGCGCTTCAGGACACCAGTTAGCGAGCAATGGCAGGAATAGGAGAAGAGCAAGATGGCTGAGCAGGTATTGGCCGGCAAAAAGGCGATCGTCACCGGCGGCGGCAGAGGGATCGGCCGAGCCATCGCAGTGGCGTTTGCCGAGGCAGGGGCCGATGTCGCGGTGATCGGCCGCACGGCCGAGTTGCTGGATGACACCGCCGCAGAGGTTCGCGCCCTCGGCCGGACCGCCGGAGAGAAGGTCGCCGACCTCACCGATGTGGGCAGCATTCCCGGCGTATTCGCGGAGCTGGCCGATGGGCTCGGCGGATTCGACATATTGGTGAACTCTGCCGGCGTGCAGTTGACCGCGCCGGCGCTGGACGTCTCTGAGCAGGATTGGGACGCCACTTTGGATGCCAACCTGAAAGCGCTGTTCTTCTGTTGCCAAGCCGGAGGCCGACAATTTGTCGAACAAGGGGCGGGCAAGATCATCAATCTGGCCTCGACGTTCAGCGTCGTGGGCTTTCCTGAATTCGCCGCCTATTGCGCTTCCAAGGGCGGCGTCATGCAGCTCACTCGGACGCTGTCGTTGGAGTGGGCGCCCCACGGCGTGAACGTAAATGCCATTGCACCGACCGCGGTCCGAACCGAGATGAACGCCTATCTCCTCGACGACCCTGGCTTCTTGGAGGCATTCATTCCCCACGTTCCCGCCGGACGCGTCGGACAGCCGACCGATGTCGCCGGCTCAGCAGTCTTCTTGGCCTCGCCGGCCTCAGACTTCGTCCACGGGCATCTGCTGTTTGTCGACGGGGGCTACACCGCGGTCTGACGCTGGTGCTTAGGCGAAAACCTCGGCATCTTCGAGGACGCCAGACGCCTCGGTCATCTTCACCACACCGTCGAGCTCCAGCGGGGTGGCCATGCCCTTGCGGGCATACCACTCGCGGATCAAGGCGGGGCCATCAGTGACCAGTCCAAGGTGGAGGGAGATGACCATCAGGGCGGCGTCCTCGGCTTCCTGGCTTCCCCCGGCCACGATGTCGCCGGGCACGATGACCCGAAGATCGCGGTTGGCGGCATCGAAAGCAGTGGAAATGACGCAGGCATCGGTCATCGTGCCGGTGAGAACCAGGTTCTTGATGTCGAGTTGGCGGAGCAGGAACTCGAAGTCGGTGGGAACGAAGGCTGAGAGGCGCTTCTTGGTTCGGACGTAGTAGTCGCCTTCCTCCTCCTCAACCATGATGTCGAGCCACTTCGTGCCCTCCCAGCTGTGCTGGTCCATCATCGGGTTCGGCGGCAAATACAGCTCGTACAGAACCCGCCAATTGGCCATGCGGTTGTACTGCTTGGAATTCAGGTCGTCGATTCCGCCGTAGCGCTGCCAGTGCTGGACGTGGATGATCGGAATGCCGACCGCCCGCGCCATGCGGTGAAACATATTGTGGGCGGGGATCTTCGCCCGGGCCCGGGGGCAAGGACAGGACAGTACTTCCTCAGGTCCGATATGGCCGCGGTGCATGTCAATGCAGGCTATGGCCGTCTTGTCGGGGTCGAGCCAGCGTTCGAATGCATCCTCGAAGTTGCTGGTGCCCGAGGGCAAAACGACGCGATCCCGACCGTCCAGATATGCATACATCTCGCTCTTCATAAGTGGCTCGGCTTTCCTTTGACTGGCTGGTTGGGCCAGATGTCCTACCGTTGTGAATTTAATCGCAATAGGAGATGAGCGCCACCAACAGCTACCCGTCGTTCTGCGCTTCGAGCTGCGTCAGCACCCAATCGGGGGTGATTGGCAGTGTTGCCACCGCACCGGGATCGCCGAGGGCCTGGCCTACCGCGGCGGCAATCGCACTGCCCGCGCC
>JAPPKI010000290.1:0-702 GCA_028820035.1 bacterium
GTCTTTACCCGACTGAGACCCGCTTCGGGGTACTCGACATCTAGTCGTGCCGGGTAACTGGCCTGAATTCCACCTGCCATGTTTTGTACGTCGGACATGTTTGCCTCCTAGAGCACTTGCCTGCTGAGGACAACCCACTGAGCGGTCTCAGGGGGCCGCCTCAGGCTGCCAGCGACGGTAACAGATTCGCCCCAATGCAGCAGCGAGAAAGCGGCGAGGTCGTGGCCTCGCCAAACCCGGCCTCGTAGCCAAGGCTTCGTTCTTGTCCAAATGACAGATTTGCGTGAAGAGCCGTGAACGCTTGTGGGCTCTAGCTACGTATTGTGGTGCGCCAGGCAAAGGGGTCGGGGGCGGCGCCGGTTTGGATTTCGGTGAGTGCTTGGCGCAGGCGCAGGGTGTTGGGTCCGGGCTGGCCGTCGCCGATGGCGAGGGTCTTGCCCGAGTAGAGGATGGTGCCGACGGGGGCGACGCCGGCGGCTGTGCCCGACAGGAAGGCCTCGCCCCGCTCGGCCCAGTCGACGAGCTCCTCGGGGTCGATGGCGCGTTCCTCCACGTCGTAGCCATGGTGGCGGGCGAGCTGGATCACCGAGTCCCGGGTCACGCCGTGCAGGAACGACTCGTCGAGGTGCCGGGTGACGATGCGATCGTCGTCGGCCAGGAAGAAGTTGGAGGCGCCGGTTTCGGTGATGTCGCCGTTGCTGG
>JAPPKI010000290.1:712-4484 GCA_028820035.1 bacterium
GAACAGCACTTGGTCGACTGCCTCGTTGGCGGCCATCGCGTCCAGCGTGGAACCCAGGGCCATTGCATAGTTGGCCGCGCACTTCACCATGCCGAACTGGGGCACGGTACGGGGTGTGGACGACTCGACTTGAAGCGTGAGGGGCCGGATGCCTCCCTTGAAGTAGTCGCCCACCGGGGAGTTGACCACGAACAACAGCGCGGAGGGGGCGGGGTGGGCCGCCGCGCCGATGTCGGCCCCGGTGCCCACCAGCGTGGGGCGGATATAGAGCGACCCCGGTGGATCGGGGACCTCGTCGGCGTTGGCCGCAACCGTGTCGATGGTCATCTGCCGCAGCATTCTGGGATCGATCTCGGGCAGCCGCAGGCAGGCGGCGCTGGCAACCATGCGAGCCACATGGCTGTCCAGCCGGAAGATGGCCACCGTGCCGTCAACCTGGCGATGCGCCTTCAATCCCTCGAACACGGAGCTCCCGTAGTGCAGCACGTGAGCCGCCGGGCTCAAGCTCAAGTCGTCGAACGGCTCGGGCGAGCCGCCGTATGCGAAAGGGCCCCCGTCAGACCGGGCCGTCGTCATCCAATCGCAGAAAACTGTTCCGAATGGGACGGTGAGGGGGTCGGGTTTGGCGGACATACAGACTCTCCTTCGGGCAGGAGGATGGTATAGCCCGCCCGTCTCAGACGTTGGAGGTTTATTCCCACATCACTGGGTGTAGGGAAAGCCACGGATTGGGGTCATTGCCAAAATGGGGGATTCGCCGACTTGGGGTTCTGGGAGACTGTCAGTTGTGGCTGTTCCGGAAACGACACTGGCAGGGGAGCGGGTGCTCTTGCGACCGTTTCGAGTTGAGGACGCGGCCGACATAGCTGAGTCGTGCCAGGACCCGGAGATCCCCCGATTCACGATGATGCCGGAAGCAATGTCTGAGGCGCAGGCTTGCGAGTGGATAGAGCGACGGCTGGCTCAAAGGGAGCAGGGAATATTCGCATTCGCGATCACTCTGCCTCCATCGGATCGCTGCATCGGTCAGATTGGCATCCTTTTGGAACCCCAGTTCCAGCGGGGGGAGGCGTTCTATTGGCTCGCCCGAGGGTATAGGGGCCAAGGAATCACCTCCGAAGCCCTCAACCTAATTACCGACTGGGCGTTCTCCGAGCATGGCATGGCCCGGGTTCATCTGGTGACCCATATCGACAATCCGGGGTCCCAACGGGTGGCCGAACGTTGCGGCTTTCAACGTGAAGGCGTACTTCGGGCTTGGCAGAAGATCAAAGACGACCAACCCGACGTCGTGATGTGGAGCCGCCTGCCGGGGGATTGACCGGCAAGAAGTGGCGTGGACAGGTCATAATTTTGACCTGTACTCACACCGATGACCGAATAGATTAGGCCCTTTCGGGCGTCCCGCTTGCCGGCAGCATCTTGGTCACCGGGGCGGTACCGGGTCGGTGATGTCGGGCAGGTCTATTTCGCAGCCAAGGGCTTGGGCGACGGCTTCGAGACGGTCGCGCTGGGCTTGGGTCACCACTCGGTCGGCCATGATCATGGATTTGATTGACTGGGTGTAGGCGGCGTGGAGGCGCTGGCGTTCAGCCAGGGAGATCCCGAGATCGCGGGCGGCCTCGTCCAAGAACCGCTGCTCGGCGCTGCCGATCTCCAAGTTGTCGAGCATGCGGTCCAAACAGTCCAAATACACCGCTGATTCGTCTTGGTGTTCGCGGGGCCAGCTCACCTGGTCGCCGATGGTCCACAGCCCGCCCGAGCGGACAGTGTCGGTATCCCTGCGCTTGGTCGGGGCCCCCGGCGGGCCGATGCCGATGCTTGAGGCGACATAGGCGGGCTCAACCGGACCGGAGTCCTCGATCAGCCGTTGGTACAGCTCAGCGGCGATGCGGGCGTGTTGCAGCGCACCGCGATCGCCGCCAACGGCGATGCCGTGCCTTTGCGCCGCGGCCGTAAGAGAGGTCCCGCACAGTTCGAACGTACAAACCCCGGACCCGGGGTCCATATAGGCCCCCAGCCGGTCGAACTCTCGGACAAGCACACCCATGCAGACCGACAGGTTGTGGGCCACCGGGACCGCTGCGTCCAAGCGAGCGGCGACATCGCCGGATACCGCACTGAAGGCAGGGGCGCCCTCCAGCAAAGATGGGGTGATCCCGTGCAGGCTCTCGGGGCCGGGGTCGCTCTCGGGATTTACCAGCGTGTCCCATTCCTCAAGGACTTGGCCCTCAGGCGATACGGAGACGCAGGCAATCTCCACCAAGTGGCCGTCGCCGCCGAATCCCGTCGTCTCATAGCCCAGCACAACCCGATTCGATATCAAGTCGGCCATGACACCCCTTGCCGCAGTATAGATCCACACTCACCCGGCCCGACGCGAGGCCGAAACGAGCTCCACGCCACCAAGTCGGGCCAGGTATCAGACCAGGGTTGAGAGGTTTTGGCTGGGGGCGGGGCCGGGGTTGACTTTTTTGCCGGGGGTCCAGGCTACGGGGAGGTGCTTGACGCCGCCGATGAAGTTGGAGCGGAGCCACTCGGGCTCGCCCACTCGGTGGATGTCGGGCATGCGCTCGATGATCTCCTGGAAGATGAGGCGCAGTTCCATCTTGGCCAGGTTGGCGCCCAGGCAATAGTGGGCCCCGCCGCCGCCGAAGGCGATCTGCTCGTTGGGGGTGCGGTTCACATCAAAGGTGAACGGGTCTTCGAACACTTCTTCGTCCCGGTCGGCCGAGATGTGCCATATCACCACCTTGTCGCCCTTGTCGATGTGCTGGCCCCTGATCTCTGTGTCCTCGGTGGCAGTGCGGCGGAAGTGCAGCACCGGGGTGGACCACCGCAAGAGCTCGTCGATATGGGTGTCGGTCACCCCGTCGGGGGAGTTCTTGACGATGTCGAACTGCTCGGGGTGGTCCATGAGCGCCAGCATCCCTTGGGCGGTGGCGTTGCGGGTGGTCTCGTTGCCGGCCACGGTGAGCAGCAGCATGAACATGTCGAACTCCAGCTCGGTCAGCCGGTCGCCGTCGATCTCGGCGTTGATGAGCTTGGTGACGATGTCGTCGCGGGGGTTTTCCGCCCGGTCCTTGGCCAGCTGGTTTGTGTAGGCGTACAGCTCCGCGCCGGCTGAGATGCTGTTCTCGAGGTCGTCGGCGTATTCGGGGTCGTCGACGCCGATCAGGCGGTTGGACCAGTCGAACAGCTTCATGCGGTCTTCCTGGGGCACGCCCATGATCTCGGCGATGGCCTGGAGGGGGAGCTCAGAGGCCAGGTCGACCACGAAGTCGGCCTCGCCCTTCTCGATCACGTTGTCGACGATCAAGATGGCCCGGTGTCGCAGATACTGCTCGATCAACCCGATCATGTGGGGGGTGAAGCCCTTGTTCACCAGCCGCCGGTAGCGGGTGTGCTTGGGCGGGTCGGTGGTGAGCATCATCACCCCCCGGGAGTCGGGCGCGCCGTTGTCCCGGGTGCCCGGATCGGGGATGGAGGTGCCGCCCAGCTCGGAGGAGAAGCGCTCGGTGTCGCGGTTCACCTCCACCAGGTCGGCGTGTTTGACTACGTTCCAGAATGCCGGTCCGTGGGGGTCTTGGTGGAGGAAGACGGGACACTGCTCCCGCAGCACCTTGAACATCTCGTGGTGTTCTTGGCTGACGAATCGGTCGGGGTCGAGCAGATTGACTTCGGTGAGCTTCACAGTGTTTTCCTTTGCTGCGATCGTTTGCCGAGTGTCGGCCAGTGTACGGGACGGCCTGATGCGACAAGATACCGAGGT
>JAPPKI010000493.1 GCA_028820035.1 bacterium
TGGGCGGGACCATGGCCGCCTTCAGCGGACCCGAGCCGTACGGCTGGGTCGAGCGATTGGACCTGAGCGCGGGAGGTGCCGACCCTCAGTTGCTGGAGCCGCTAGCCCGCTCGCCGCGGCTCCCGTGCGGCGACCACGTGTGGTGCGGTTCGATCCTGGCCCACGCCAACGGGGCGGTCTACAGCGTCAACGGCTCGTACCTGCACAGGCTCGACCCCGACGACCTGTCGGTGCTGGCCGAGCGGCGGCTGCCGGCCGATCGCTCCCACAACGGGATGCTGGCCCTGCGCGACGGCACCATCGTCACCAAGGACCTGCGGCTCGAAGGCCAGGGCGGCACGACGCTGACCCGCCTGGAGCCCGAGTCCCTGGAGTTGGTGGGCGAGCCGCTGGTGCTGCCCGAGGGCTCGATGGGTCGCATCGCCGCCGATGTTGTGGACATCGACGGCTCAACGGTGGAAGTGATCTACGTCCCCGGGACCGAGCATCTGTGGCGCTTGTTCGTGGGCGAGCCCGGCCGGAACGGCGGCGGGTGCGGCCTGGAGATCGACGCGAGTTGGAGGCCCCGGTACCGCGCCGCCCAGGGCGCCTGGGGCCTGTCCTGGGACTCGTGCCTCTCCGACGGGGACTGCTGGATCATGGACTGCGGCGACATCGAGTCGGTCCGGGCCATCCACACCACCGAGCCCAACGGCCGCTTCGACGAACCGCCCGGCAACCGGCTGTCGTGGCGCCACCCGGCGCCTTGGTCCGGAGCTCAGCGGTTGCTGCGGTTCAGCCTCACCGACGACGGCGACATCGACGAGATCGAGCCCTTCGGCGCACCCGGCGGCGGGATCATCGCGCCCCCGGTCCACGTCCCGGAAGTGAGGCCGGGTGTGGGCATGGCCATCGCCTGGGACTCGGTGAACGGCGGCCTCGCAGGGGTCGAGATTCCGGCCGGCCCGTCACCCCGGGAGATGAGCGTGGCATGGCACGTGGACGTGCGTCCGTCGATGCAGCCGGTGGTGTACCCCGAGTCCGGCGAACTCGTCATCAACGACTTCACGTCCGGAGCCGACGGCGGCCCGCCGTCGGACGACCTGGTGGTCGTAGACATCGCCACCGGCAGCCTTATAGATCGCGTTCCCACCGGCTCCCGGGTGGCCAACGGGATGTTCCTGAGCGCGGCCTCCGGCCGTCGAGTCCTCTACGCCAGCACCACCGCAGTGGCCTTGGCCGCCTGGTCCTGAGTGGCGGCGTCTCTAGGGGCCTACCAGGGCTTGGACCAGTTCGTCGAAGGCGGCGTCGGCAATGGCCGCCATCTCGTTGTCGGTGCGGTCCTGGATGGGGTGGCGGGTGAGCACCGCGGCTGCGTCGAAGCCGAGCGACTCGGCTTGCGCCTCGACCGCCGAAGCGAAGTGGACGGTCGAGACGAACACGCCGGGGACGCCGCGCCGCTCGATGTCGCTGATGTCGTGCACACTGCACGACACACATGAGCCTCAATCGGCGAGCGCCTCGATGACCGCGTCGCAGGTGGTGGCTATCTCGTGGCGCAGGTCGATCGGAGCGGGCTTGGTGAATGTGGGCTTGGTGTAGCGGTTGACCGTCGCGCCCAGTCCGCTGAGGCGCTCCGAGACACGGTCGAGGAACACATTGCCGCGGGGTTTCGAGATGTCGAGCAGGCCGACGGTCAGCCCGGCCAGCGACTCGGGCCGGGTGGCCAGCTCCCGCGCCGCCGGGGCCTGCTCCGAGGTGGGATCGAGGACGGTGGTCATCAGGTGGCCTCCTTGCCGGGGTGAGGGTAGTCGCGAGCTTCCTACGGCGTGATCTCGCGGGTGACCGGGTCGCTGCCTCTAGGCCCGTTGGCCCAGCCGCCGATGATCGCCGAGAACAGTCCGGCGGGGCCACCGGAATGGACTACCAGCAGCCCGCCGGGGCGGAACTTGGGGATCCTCTGGCCGGCGGCCGTGGGGGGCAGCCCCGCCGCGATGCCGCCCGCGCCGGCCAGCAGGTCGTCGCCGTCGAAGGTCAACTCGGCCGAGAGTTCCTCCGTGAAGCGGTCCCGGCTCCAGCCCGCGTCGGCGTAGCGGGCCATGTGCTCTGGCGACAGCACCAGCATGGCGTCCATCCCCAGCATCATCCTGGGCGACACCGTGGCCTGCAGCGCCTGGGCTAGGTGCTTGGTCAACGATTCGGGAGTTCGGGACCGCTCGTCGGCGAGGATCCTGGGCGACTCTCCAGTGAACACGGTGACGGTGGACTGGTCCGCCCGCCAGCCCCGGCTCTCCGCCAGGGAGGTCCACGGTGAGCCCGCCTCATCCTCGGCGAAGCAGAAACCCACCTTGGCCGGTGAGCCGAACGTGGCCCGGTCCACACCCCCGGGATGCCCGCCGCCGACGTTGCGCACCACCAATTGCAGGGCCCGACCGATGGTTGAGTTGGCCCGGTTGCCCTGGCCCAGCGAGTTGATCCCGCTGTTCATGCCGATGCGCTCGGCCACGGGCCCATTCACCACCAGCACCGGCCCGACACTCATGGTGGTGGCCAGCACGCCGTGCATGTTGAACTCGTCGGTGCACACTGCCTCCAGCGCGGCGATCACTACCGGCAGGTGCTCGGGTGCGCAGCCGGCCATCACTGCGTTGACGGCCACCTTCTCGACGGTGCACTCGACCAGGCTGGGCGGCACCACCGCCGCCACCTCCGACGGGTCGCGGGTCGTGCTCTCGAGCATCCGGAGCACCCTGGCTTCGGTCGGCGGAACCACCGGCAGGCCGTCGGACCAGCCCCGGTCCCACATCGCCTCCCATTCGTCCTCCAGCGAGGCCAGCTCGACCCGGCGGCTCTGCAGGCTCGAACCGGAGAACCGCACGGCCAGCTCGCCGGCATGGGCGGGGTCCACGCTGAGCGATCCGCAGCCAGGCCGCCAGTCCGGGAGCCCCCGGCCCAAGCCGTCCAACCCCGACAGCTGCTCCCATTCGGAGCGGGACCAGCCCACGGTGCGCTGCTCGCCGACGCCGCCGCTCACCTGCAGCAGCGTGGGGACGGTCTCGATGTCATGGTGCCAGGACAGGGCCAGATCAGTGTCGTGGTGCACCCAGTCGGCTTCGGCCGGGAAGTGCGGATCGTCCTGCGTGATGACGGTCAGGTCGGCCCGCTCATGGAGGTCGCTGAGCACGGGAGCCACCAGTTCGCAGGTCGGGCAGTCGCGCTTGACCACCGCCACCAGCCCGTCGGGCAGCGGCGGCACCGGGGGGAGGTCAGAACTCATCATGGGATTGTGCCACTGTTAGCCTCCCGATGCGATGGGGAGAAGCAGCGGCTGGAGTGACTCCATAGACGGCCGCGAGTTCCGCCGGGTGCTGGGCCACTACCCGACCGGTGTCACGGTGGTGACCGCGGCCTGTCCCGGTGGCCCCGAGGGGATGACGATCGGATCGTTCACCAGCGTCTCGCTGGACCCGCCCCTGGTGTCGTTCTGTCCCGGCCAGGACTCCGACTCATGGATCCGGATGCGCGACGTGGGCAGCTTCTGCGTAAACGTCTTGGGCGATGACCAGGCCGACGTGTCCTCCACGTTTGCCAGCAAGGTCGACGACCGCTTCGACGGCCTGCGCACCAGGGTGGAGGTCACCGGCGCGCCGGTGATCGAGGGATGTGTGGCCTGGATCGATTGCCGCGTCGAGGCGGTCCACTCCGCCGGCGACCACGACATCGTGGTGGGTCGAGTCGTCGCCCTCGGCACGGCCGACGGCAACAGCCAATCGGCGCCCGGGCCGCTGATCTTCCTGAAGGGCGGCTACGGCCGCGTCGCGGGGCTCTAGATGGCGATCTACGCGCTCGGCGACCTCGAGCCCCGCATCGATCCCACCGCCTACGTGCATCCGCTGGCGGTGGTGATCGGGAATGTCGAGCTCGGTCCGGAGGCTTCTGTGTGGCCCTACGCGGTGCTGCGCGGCGACGACGGCCTGATCCGAATCGGCGCCCGCAGCAACGTGCAGGACGGTGCGGTGCTCCACTGCACCCCGAGTCATCCCACCATCGTCGGCGATGGCGTCACCATCGGCCATCAGGCCCATCTCGAAGGATGCACGGTGCTGGACGGGTCCCTGATAGGCGTCGGGTCGGTGGTGATGCACGACGCCCGCATAGGCCCCAACGCTCTGGTGGGCGCCAACGCCACCGTGACCGGTGGAACCGTCGTCCCACCCCAGGCCATGGCGCTGGGAACTCCCGCTCGCATCCGTGAGGACGCAGTCGATCCCGACCACAACGAGCGCAACGCCGAGGTCTACGCCCAGCGCGGCCACCACTACCGCGCCGAACTCCGCCGAATCGACTGACCGCCTGGGCGTCGCGATAGGGTGTAATCCCAAGCACCGGACCGCCGGGAGACTCCATGACCACTGCGGACATCGGCGTCGATCTCAGCCGCTACCAGCTCGGCTGGAGCGACGAGGAGGACTACGTCTTCAAGC
>JAPPKI010000491.1 GCA_028820035.1 bacterium
CCATTCCCTGATACCGGCTCAACAACCTGGCAACCCGCCCACACCAACTCCGTGCTGCTCAACTGAGTTTCGGGAGAAATCCAGCTCTGGAAAGAAAGGCCGCCAAGAAGCCAGCGATGAAGCCCAGCCTGGTCTGACTATGGTCTGGATGTGACCATCACCGCCCAAGCCACGGTCAATGTTGAGGCGAGCTCACAGGATGTCTTGGAGTTCGTGCTCGACCTGGATCAGTACCGGCAGGTTGATCCCAAGATTCATCGGGTGCGTTCTGTGGAGGGCCCCGACTACCAGGGTCGAGGGTCGGTGAGAATCTGGGGCAAGGTAATGGGCCTGCCTCCGGCACCAGACCGGCAGGACTTCGTCCTAGAGCGCTGGACCAGGCTGACGTTCACCGGGGCAGCCCGTCAGCCGGCCCGCCTGGTGTTTGATTTCGCCGGGACCATCACTTGCCACGAGCGCCAGGAAGGGACCACCGAGGTAACTCACTCCTACGAATTCAGGTTCAAAGGGCTGTTTCGTTTGGCCGAGAGATACCTCAGCAAATGGCTACAAGATCAGATCGAAGATGAACTCGAAGCACTGGCCTCGCGCATCTAGATCGAACTCCCAATCGAAGTAGCCAACCGGCCAGTCTGATTCAGCTGCTTAGACCAGAGCGTTGACGCGACGGGCGAATTCTAGGTCCAGCTCAGTGAGGCCGCCGGCAGCATGGTTGGTTATGGCTATCTCTACGGTGGACCAGACGTTGGACCACTCGGGATGATGAAACAGCCGCTCGGATATCAGTGCTACTCGGGACATGAAGCCGAAGGCCTCCGAGAAGTCCGAGAAGTTGAAAGTTGCCGCCAGCTTGTCTCCTTGGCGCTCCCATCCGGGCAGGTCTTCCAAGGCGGCGGCGATTTCCTCGTCGCTGAGCAGTCGCTTTGCGTCGGCTGTCATGTCTTGCTCCAAGTCCTCGAGTTCTTAACCCAGCCTATTCGCTCTCAGATCCCACCTCTTCAACTCCTAGAGCCAGGGGTCGCCTCCTAGATGGATTTCAACCGGTGATTCGGCCCGGGTGTCGATCCAGGGATCGTAGCCAGTGTCCTCCAGTTGGGCGGCCAACTCAGGGCCGCCGGTCTCTGCGATAGCACCGTCAATGAGGATGTGGACCACGTCGGCGTGGAGCACAGTCAACAAACGACTGAAGTGGGTGATGGCCAGCACACCGAGGTTGTCCTCATGGGTGGCCTGCTCGATTCGGTGGCTCACCGCGGCCAAGGCATCCACATCGAGACCGCTGTCCAACTCGTCCAAGATTGCAATTCGGGGGCGGAGCACGCCGAGTTGTACCGCCTCGCTTCGTTTCATCTCGCCGCCGGACAGGTCGACGTTTAGCGAGCGGTACAGGAGGTCGGGGTCGAAGTCCACCAACTCGGCCTCGGCGGCCACTTGGGCCTCCACCGCGCTGCGGTCACCCCCAATGGCAGCCACTGCCTCTTCCAGCATGTTCTCCAAGCCCACACCCGGCACCTCGGTGGGGTATTGCTGGGTGGAGAACAGCCCGGCGTGGGCCCGCTCCCACGGGGAGAGATCCACCAGGTCGACACTGTTGGAATCATCATCAATAAGAGTGATCGACCCTGAGGTGACCTCATAGCCGGGACGGCCCATGATGGCGTAGGCCAGGGTTGACTTCCCCGAACCGTTGGGGCCCATCACCGCGTGGACTTCGCCGGACGCCACCCGCAGATCCACCCCGTTGAGCACCATTTGCCCGCCGACTTGGACATGCAGGTCCTCAACGACCAATTCGCTCATAGCTGGACCGTCCTGCTGCTCACCCATCTTGGCCGACCTCTAGCCAGACCTGGCCGTCTTCCACGCCCACGTCATACACCGGCACCGGGCGGGTGGCTGGCAAGGTCTCAGCCTCCCCCGTAGACAGGTTGAACAGGCTGCCGTGCTTCCAGCACTCGATGGTGCCCTCCTCGGCGTCCACCTCTCCCTCCGCTAGTGAGTAATCGGCGTGGCTGCACGTGTCGCCCAGGGCATACAGGTCATCTCCCAAGCGAATGACTGCAATCTGGTGGACCAGACCGCCGGCCTCGACGTCGAACCGCCGGGCTTCCCCATCGCCCACCTCATCGAGCGAGCAGAGAGTCACTCGTTCTGGATTCATGACCCGGTCTCTCCGTCGACACCGCGATGGCCCAACCCCTCGATTTTGGATTGGAGACGATTTCGCACTGCAGGCACGGCTTCAAGGACAGGAAATTGATCCAACACCTCGTCGAAGAACCCGGCAACAATCAGGCGCTCGGCCGTCTCGGTGGGCACTCCCCGACTCTCCAGGTAGAACAGCTGATCGCTGTTGATAGGGCCCACCGCAGATGCGTGGCTGCAATGGACCTCGTTGTTCTCGATCTCCAGGTTGGGCACCGACTCGGCCCAGGCATCTTCCGACAACTTGATGTTGCGGTTGGTCTGGTAGGCGTTGGTGCCCCGGGCATCGGGGCGCACCCGAATCAGCCCGGTGTATACCGACCGGGAGGAGTCGTCCACCGCGCCCTTGAACAGCAGGGTGCTGGTGGTGTCCGGAGCGGCGTGGTCTTGGAAGGTGCGGAAGTCCAGAGTCTGCTCGCCGTCACCGAAGTACAGCGAGATCAGATCACCCGTGGCCCCCCGACCCGACAAGTGGGTGTCCAGCCGCGTCCGGGCGTATTCGCCACCCAACGCCGCCGATGACGAACGCAGGTGGGCCTGCGCGCCGATGTGACTGACCTGCGAGCCGATGTGCCATACCTTGGGCCCCAAGTCCTGCACCGCCAGATACCCCACTCGGGCGGCGGCGGCCACTCTGATCTCGATAACCGGGCTGATGAACGCAGAGATGTCGGCTGAGCCGTACAGCTCCAGCACCTCGACCGAGGAATCGGCCCCCGCGTCCACGATCAGCCGGGGGAAAACCGCTCCCCCATCAGCGTCGAGCCAATGGCGCACCACGATGGGCCCCTCCACACTCACTCCCGGGGGCACCCGAACCAGCAGCGGCTCAACGGAGAACGCGGCATTCATGAGTGCGAACATGTCTACGTCTACCGAGGCGGCCAGCTCAGCGTCGCCTTCGCCCAGTGGCCGGACCTCTACGCCTTGGGCTGCCACCTCGGCGGGCAGCTCAACGCCGCCAAGACGCCCGTTGCTGGCTTCGGCCATCGCGCTGTGTTCGGGAACAGAAGCCGTCGAAGTGCCGCCGCCATCGTGGGCTAGCTGATAGCGGCTGAGATCCAATTGCCCGATAGGCGTGTACCGCCACACCTCTTCCTCCACCGAGGGCATCGTCGCGGCAGCCACCTGTTCGGCGGCAGCCACTCGACGGCGGGCCAGCCAATCGGGGCCGGGTATGGCACCGGCCGCATCGGGGGTGAATTGGGTTTCGATCACGAACGCCGACGGCGCTTTCGCCGCTTGGCCTTTCCGCCGCCGCCCCCTCTTGACCGCCGCCGGGACTTCTCCCTCTCCAGTTCGGCCAGCACCCGGGGGCCCGCTTCGTTCACGATGTCTTCGGCCGCGTCTAACAGGGCGCCGATGCTCTCATCGCTGCCCACGCTGGCCGGCGCGTCGGGAGTGGGCGGCGTGACCAAGGTGCCGTGCGACCAATTCACGTCCACCATGCGCCGTTCATAGGCCGAGCAGTCGTCAGGACAGCGCCACGGGGCCTCAGGGGCCAGATCCAAATCACACTTCCGGACGGTCTCGCCATTGGGGTACGACCGGCTCTCGAAGAACTTGCAATCCTGCCGCATGGGCATCAGCCGACAGATCCCTCCATCTGCAACTCGATCAGCCGGCTCCACTCCACGGCGTACTCCATCGGCAAGGTGCGGGTGATGGGCTCGATGAAGCCGTTGACGATCATGCCCATGGCCTGCTCCTGGGTCAGCCCTCGGCTCATCAGATAGAACAGCTGCTCATCGGCCACCTTCGAGACGGTGGCCTCGTGGCCGATCTCCGCGTCCCGAGTGCCCACCTCCATGTAGGGGTAGGTGTCGGACACGCTGTCCTCATCCAGGATCAGTGCATCGCACTGCACGTGGCTGCGGCACCCGTAGGCATCGTCCTCCACCCGGACCAAGCCCCGGTAGCTGGTGCGGCCACCGCCGTTGGAGATCGACTTGGACACGATCTTGGAGGTGGTCTCGGGGGCGGCGTGAGTCATCTTGGCCCCGGCGTCCTGATGCTGGTCGGGACCGGCGTAGGCCACCGACAGCACCTCGCCCGAGGCCTTGGGGCCCACCATCACCACTGCGGGGTACTTCATGGTGAGCCGGGAGCCGATGTTGCCGTCGATCCACTCCATGTGGCCCTCGGCCTCTACCTTGGCCCGCTTGGTGACCAGGTTGTACACGTTGTTGGACCAGTTCTGGATGGTGGTGTAGGTGACCCGGGCCGA
>JAPPKI010000224.1 GCA_028820035.1 bacterium
GTCCGGATGAGGCTCTAGTTCCCGGCAGCGAGGTGGTGCTGTCGGGGTGGAGCGAGCACGGCGACCCCGTCGTGCGGCGGTCTGGGCCATGACTGGCGCGGGCACCGCCATCTGGGGAGTTGGGACTTCGGCATTCGGCAAGCAGACCTCGCTGGGCGGTCCTCGCCTGGCCTGGCAGGCCACGATTGAGGCGCTGGACGATGCTGGGTTGCAAGCATCCGACATCGACGCGGTCTACGCGGGCACGGTATTCGGCGATCCGGGAACGGTGACCCGGTGCCTCCAGCAGATCGGCATCGTGGAAGTACCGGTTATCACCATTGAAAACGCCTGCGCCAGCGGAACGTCCGCGTTCCACGAAGCCCGCGATTCAGTGGAGATGGGCCGTTACGAGCGGGTTCTGGCCTTCGGCATCGAGACCATGACTGCCCATTTCGACGGGGCCATCAGTCCCATTGCCTCTGATCCCGACGGTGCCCAGGGCTATGCAATGCCCAGCATCTACGGCATGTCGGCCACCCGCTACAAGTACGAGTTCGGCGTGACCGACGAGCAGATGGCCGAGGTGGCGGTAAAGAACCGCCGCCATGCCATAGGCAACCCCCGGGCCCAGCACCACAAGACCGTGACCGTTGAGCAGGTATTGGGCAGCCGCATGGTGGCTGACCCGATCACCCTGTTTCAGTGTTGTTCGATTGCCGATGCTGCGGCTGCGGCGGTGATTGGGCCGTTGGGCGGGTCGCAGGACCCGCGCGGCGAAGTAGCCATCCGTTCGAGCGCACTGCGCTCAGGCCGACTGTGGGACCACACCACCGACAAGGTGTGGGGCTGGGACATCGTGGCCGACACGGCGGCCCGGGCCTATGACGAGGCCGGGGTGAGCGTGGGCGACATCGACGTGTTCGAGGTCCACGATGCCTTCACCATTGGAGAGATCATTACCACCGAGGCCTTGGGGCTGTGCGAACTGGGTGAGGGTGGAAGGCTGGTGGAGTCGGGCCACACCTCGTTGGGGGGCTCTCAGCCGGTCAACCCGTCGGGCGGGCTCTTGTCGCGGGGCCACCCCCTGGGAGCCACCGGTTTGGCTCAGATCGCCGAGATTGTGTGGCAGCTACGAGGTATGGCCGCCGACCGCCAGGTGCCCGATGCCCGTCTCGGTGCAGTGGAGACCATGGGCGGCGGAACGGCAGGAATCGATGGCAACGCCTGCGTGGTGACCGTGTTGGAGCAGCTGGGATGACTCTATGAGCGACGGGCAAATTTTGGCCATAGACGATGAAGTCTTGTCGCAGGAGCGGATTGCCGATCCCCATTCCTATTTTTCTGTGCTCCGCGAGCACGATCCGGTTCATTGGAATGAGAAATACCGGGCGTGGTTCATCCACCGCTACGACGACGTGCTCGATGCCTTGCGAGACCCCCGATTCTCCTCGGAGCGCATCGGCGCGGCCTACGACCGTCTGACCGACGAGCAGAAGGCCCAGCGGCAGCCCACCTATGACATCCTGATGGACTGGCTGGTTTTCCGGGATCCGCCCGACCACACCCGGCTGCGGCGATTGGTGAGTAGGGCCTTCACCCCTCGAGCGGTGGAGGCTTGGCGGGATCGAATCAACGGCGTGGTCAATGAGCTGATCGACGGCCTTTCCGACAAGGAGCATTTCGATCTGATCGAGGACTTCGCCTATCCCATCCCCGCGGTGGTCATCGCAGAGATGATGGGGGTGCCCGCCGAAGACCGCGACCGGTTCAAAGACTGGTCCGACGACGTGATGATTCTGGTGTTCGGCGCCCGGGGAGTGGGCGACCGTCGAGCCCGGGCCCAGCAGGGGCTGATCGAGCTGGCCGCCTACCTGGGCGATCTGGTGGCCCACTACCGGCAGCATCCGGCCGACAACATCATCTCCAACCTGGTGGAGGCATCAGAAGGCGACGACAGTCTGGAAGACCCCGAGATCGTGGCCAACTGCGTTCTGTTCTTGTTCGGTGGCCACGAGACAACTACCAACTTGATCGGTAACGGCATTCGGGTGCTGCTCAACCATCCCGATCAGATCCAAAAGCTGCGAGGCGATCTCTCGCTGATCAAACCGGCGGTGGAGGAGATTCTGCGGTTCGACGGGCCGTCCAAGATGGAGGTCCGCACCCTGGCCGACCAGGTGGAGATGGGGGAAAAGACACTGCCGGCGGGCGACATGGTGTATCTGGTGCAGCACGCCGCCAATCGGGATCCCGAGGCATTCGACCAGCCCGATCGCTTCGACATTGCCCGTGATCCCAACAACCACATTGGCTTCGGATTCGGTCTGCACTTCTGTCTGGGGGCATCGGTGGCCCGGTTGGAGGGGACGATCGCCTTGGAGGCCCTCGTTCGCCGCCTACCCAATCTAGAACTCGGTTCCGAACCTGAGGTGTGGGTGCCCACCATGTTGAGCCGGGGTTTGGAGCATCTGCCGGTGAGCCTGTCGTGAGCTCGTCCCGACCCTTGGAGGGCATGGGTGCGGTAGTCACCGGCGCCACCGGCGACATCGGTGGGGCCATCGCCCAGGTTCTGGTCGACCAGGGGGCTCGAGTTGGCCTCATTGCCCGGAGGGCCGAGCGGTTGGAGGAACTAGCCGGCGAGCTGGGAGATGATGGCGCTCAGGTTTCCGTCGCCCCTTGCGATGTGACTGACCCCGAGGCGGTTACCGCTGCCGCTGAGGCGATCAACGAGGCGATTGGCCCGATCGACATCCTCATAAACAACGCGGGCGGCGCTCGGTTCACCGCCCCGGTACTCGATATCGCTGAGTCCGGATGGTCGAAGACCGTGGCTCTCAACCTGACGGCGCCGTTCTTGGTGTCGCAGTCGTTCGGCCAATCGATGATCGAGCGGGGCGGGGGCAGCATCGTCAACGTCGGATCGCTGTCGGGCTTGCGCCATCTACCTGGGATGGCGGCCTACTCGGCGGCCAAGGGCGGCCTGTTCCAGCAGACCAAGGCCCTGGCCCGCGAGTGGGCTCCCCACGGAGTACGGGTGAACGCGGTAGCCCCTGGTTTCGTGGACACCAGCGGCTGGGACAGCTACGACAAAGACGCCGTGGTGGCCGAGGCCGGCATCGGCATCCCGCTGGGCCGGTGGGCGACCGCCGACGAAGTAGCTCTGCCGGTGGCTTTCCTAGCGTCTCCGGCCGCCTCCTACGTCACCGGCGCGGTGCTGGTGATTGACGGGGGAATGTTGGCCTAGGCAGTCAGTTACTGGTCAAGCGCAGTCCGGCGTCTAACCGCACAACCTCGCCGTTGAGGAACACGTTTTCCATGAAGTGAACCACCAAGTTGCCCACATCGGTGGGCGTGCCCAAGCGGTGGGGGAACACGTTGTCCTCCACCAACTTGGCAATGAAGTCCTCGTTAAGGGTCGCCAGCATGGGGGTGTCCATGGTGCCCGGCGCGATGGTCATCACCCGGATGCCCCACACCGCCAGGTCGCGGGCCATGGGCAGGGTCAAACCGATCACGCCGGCCTTGGACGATCCGTAGGCCGACTGGCCCACCTGGCCCTCGTAGCCGGCGATGGAGGCGATGTTCACGATCAGGCCCCGCTCACCGTCGGCATTGGGCTCGTTGGCCGACATGGCCGACACCGCGTGGCGGGCCACGTCGAACAGGCCGATCAGGTTCACCTCGATGTGACGGCGGAAGTGGTCTAGGTCGTTGGGGGTGCCATCACGGGACACCACCCGCTGTCCGGAGCTGATTCCTGCGCAGCTCACTAGTACGTCGATGCGGCCGTGCGCCTCGACTGCCGCCGCCACGGCTTGGGCAACATCATCGGTATCTGTGACGTCCACGGGCACGAAGGCTGCGCTGTCGCCCAGTTCGTCGGCCATGGCCTGTCCTGTCGACGAGGGCAGATCCAAGATCACCGCCCTGCCGCCCTTGTCGAGCAGCGTCTTGACCGCCCCAGCGCCCAAACCAGAGGCGCCGCCCGTGACCAGGGCTACAGAATTTGCGACGTCCATAACTCAGAACTCCCGGAGGCGGGCGCTGGTTGGGTCCACTTCGGTGCGCAGAATGTGCAGTTCTTCCGCGGTGGGCTCAGCCGTTGAGGGAACGTCGCCATCGGGCATAACCACCTCGAACCCGGTGGCATCCTGCACCTGCTTGGCGGTGACACCCGGGTGCAGCGACGCCAACCGCATCCGCTTGCTGACCGGCTCGAAGTCGAACACGCACAGATTGGTGATGCACAGCTGCGGCCCGCCAGGCATGCCCAAACGCTCCCGGTGGTCGCCCCCATCGCCCCAGCCCATACCGGAACGGAAGTCGAGCTGATCAACGAAGGTGCGGGGGTCGTGGGTGGACGACCACAGATAGATGCGGGGGATCATGGCCCCGAGGTCGGCCATGCCGCCGCCGCCAGGCAGTCGCACTTTGGGAGCGTCGTAGGGT
>JAPPKI010000150.1 GCA_028820035.1 bacterium
ACACCGAGTGGAGCCAGATCGGGGAGCGGGCCGGCCGCTTGGACGAGTGGAATGCCATGGTCCACCCCTGGACCTCCCGCCACACAGTGGCCGAGATCGTCAAGGCCGCGTCCGATCTGCGGGTACCGGTGGCCGAGGTGAACGACGGGCGCAGCGTGCTCGACAACGAGCAGTTCGTGGCCCGGGGGGCATTCGTACGCAACCCCGGCGGGTTCCTCCAGCCCCGACCGCCCTACTTGATGGACGACGGCGGCGAGCGGCGCCCGGCCACGCCCGCGCCCCAGCTGGGAGAGCACACCGGCACAATCGAAGCCCGCCCCCGGCCGGCACCGTCGGCTGCTGACGGCTCCCAGGATCTGCCCTTGGCCGGAGTAAAGGTGTTGGACCTCACCAGCTGGTGGGCCGGGCCGTCGGCCACCGGCACGCTGGCCATGCTGGGGGCCGATGTGCTCCACATCGAATCCACCGGCCACCCCGACGGCATGCGCATGACCGGGTTCATGTTCGGCACCGAGGACTGGTGGGAGTGGAGCTCGATGTTCGTGGCCATCAACCCCAACAAGCGGGACCTGACGTTGGACTTGGACACCGAGGCGGGCATGGACCTCTTGTGGCGGCTCATCGAGGGTGCCGATGTGGTGATCGAGAACTTCTCCCCCCGGGTGGTGGAGAAGTGGGGCTTGAGCTGGGAGGCCGTCTCGGCCCGCAACCCCCGGGCGGTGTTCGCCCGGATGCCCGCCTTCGGGTTGAGCGGGCCGTGGCGGGATCGGGTGGGGTTCGCCCAGACCATGGAGCAGCTCACCGGCATGGCCTGGGTCACCGGCCATCTCTACGACCAGCCCCGCATCATGCGCGGCCCGTGCGATCCCATCGCCGGGATGCACGGCGCCTACGCCGCGATATTGGGCCTGGCCGTGCGGGAGCGCACCGGCCAGGGAGTGTTCGTGGAGTCCACCATGGTGGAGGCCACCCTCAACTGCTCGGCTGAGCAGATCGTGGAGTACACCGCCTATGGCAACGTGATGGAGCGGGCCGGCAACCGGAGTCCTTACGCCGCCCCCCAGGGGCTCTACCCCTGCCGGGGCCATGAGCAGTGGCTGGCGCTGGCTGTGGCCACCGATGAGCAGTGGCTGGCGCTGGTGGAGGTGCTCGGGTCGCCGGATTGGGCCAACCGGCCGGAGTACGCCACCGACGCCGGTCGTCGGGAGAGCCACGACGCCATAGACGAGGGGCTGTACGCCTGGGCCGCCGAGCAGGACCTCGACGATGCCGTGGCCCGGCTGGTGGACGCTGGCGTTCCTGCCGCCCCGGCGTGGGATCCCCGTCTCCAGCACCAGAATCCCCAGCACGCCCATCGGGGCCTTTTCGAGATGGTCGAGCACCCCGCGGTGGGAACCCACCCCATGCCGGGGATGCCCTACCGGTTCGCCTCGGTGGACCGCTGGATCACCTCCCCCTCGCCCACCCTGGGCCAGCACAACCACGAGATATTGGCCGAGCTGGGCGTGTCGGCTGACAAGATCGCTGCGCTAGAGGC
The DNA here is from genome assembly GCA_028820035.1 of bacterium. Taxonomy (GTDB): domain Bacteria; phylum Actinomycetota; class Acidimicrobiia; order Acidimicrobiales; family Bin134; genus Poriferisocius. The sequence continues at coordinate 1,538 of JAPPKI010000150.1, forward strand.
TGACGGCGTTATCGGCACCCGCCCCAAGGGCCTGTGAGCACCCGCCCGGTGAGAGGATGAAGCCATGAGAGCAGTGCGATGCGTCGATGGCCAGCCCACCACGGTGCAGGTGGCCCCTCCAGAAGGCGAGGGTGTGCGCATCAAGATGGCATCGGCGGGGGTGTGCGGGTCCGATCTGCACATGCTCCCTTTGGGAATGCTCAACACATTCACCATCGGCCACGAATTCGCCGGTTGGCTGGACGACGGCCGCCCGGTGGCCATCGAGCCCATCCACGGCTGCGGCACCTGCGAGCTGTGCCTGGCCGGCGACTACAACCGCTGTCCGGCCACCTTGGGCGACATCGCCGGCATCTCCCGTGATGGAGGAATGGCCGACGAGGTGCTCATGTGGCCCGAGGCCATCGTGCCTCTGCCTTCCGGGGCCGACCCCCGGGACGCCTGTCTGGTGGAGCCCCTGGGTATCGCGGTACACGGCTTCCGTCTGGCCGGCTTGCGAGGCGACATGCGGGTGGCCGTGGTCGGCGGCGGCGCCGTGGGCCAGACCGCGCTGGCCGTGGCCGGCCTAGCCGGGTGCGAGGTCGCCATATCGGCCCGCCACGACCCCCAGAAGGAAGCCGCCGAGCGCCTGGGTGCCGTTCCGCTGACTGATGAGCCCTACGACATCGTGGTAGAAGCAGCCGGCACCTCCTCAGCCTTGGCCGATGCCGTGAAGAAGTGCCGTCCTGGCGGCAAGATCGTCATCCTGGGCAGCTACTGGGACCCAGTGGAGTTGCCCGGCATAGAAATCAGCATGAAGGAGGTCACCCTGGTGCCCTCCTCCATGTACGGCCGCTACGGCCCCACCCGAGACATGGACGTGGCCGCCGCCGCCCTAGCCCAACTGCCCGAGCTCCCCGACGCCATCATCACCCACCGCTTCCCCCTAGACGCCCCCGCCGAAGCCTTCGCCACGGCCGCCAACCGCGCCTCCGGCGCCATCAAAGTCGTCCTGGAGCCGTAGCTGTACTTGGACGTCAGACCTGGGTCATTTGCCACTCTGCGTGGAGTGTGCAGACTGAGAGCTTGATTTGTTTGACGGTGATTTTGGCGTCGGAGCGGTCGAGGGAAATGCGGGCGGCGGCGGGGTCGCCTTGGTAGGCGCAGTCGATAGTGGGGCCGTCGGCTGCGAAGGCGTCTAGAGGTGCGTCCTCGAGTGAGGCAAAGATCTCGGTGGGGATTTCGAGCAGTTGGTACTTGGTGGGGGCAGCGGCGCGGTCGGGGCGGAAGGCTCGGAGCATGACGATGGCGTCTACGGCGGATCGGTATTGACGGAATAGGTCGAGGGTGTGATCTCTTCTAGCCCTGGCAGAGCGGACATCTTGGATCCAGGCGGCCTCGGTGAGCTTGGAGATATGGGCGGTGGTTTCAGACAATTTTTGAGCAGCGGTTGACTTCAAGGAGAGCTTCCGCTCTTCACCATGGTTGGTTTGGACCGTCATGTCCACGAAGCGCTGAGTGGCTGATCCCAGCTCGTCGACTGTCCAGCCAACTGCGTCACAGGCGTTGCGGAAGCCGACTTCAAAACCGACAAGGCCAAGAGGCTCTGTGGTGGTTCCATGATGGACCGAGATGGTTAGGCCGAAGTACTCGATCCACCCAAGTGTCTGTCCTAGCCAGGTATCTGACACCTCGGCCTGGAGAGGGGATGCCAGTGAGTCGACGATCCGGCTGACGAACCTAACGCCCATAGGGGAGAGAGATTCAATGCTGGCCCTGAGATTGCCTTGTCCGATGGACTTGTCGTAGGGCTGGCTCACTCGGCTACTCGGCGCTCGATCAGGTCTACGTAGGTGGGGTTCAGCTCGATGCCTGCCCAATTACGGCCGAGATCTTGGGCGGCAATGAGAGTGGTGCCCGAGCCGGCGTATGGATCAAGGACGGTGTCACCCGGCTGGCTCGTGATCTGGATGCAGCGGCGAGCCAAGGTCATTGGCATAACAGCTGGGTGGTCTTCGATGCCGCCAGCGTCCTTTCTTCGGGGTTCAGTGTTGATGTCCCACATGGTTCGGAGCCGGCGGCCGTTGGGGCCTTTCACTGCCGCCGTGTCGTAGTAGTAGTCCTGGCTCTTGGACAGCAAGAACACGGTCTCATGCGATTTGGTGGGGCGGTCAGAAACCGACTCGGGATGGGCGTTGGGCTTGTACCAGATGACTTCGGAGCGCAACCACCAGCCCGCATCCTGGAGGGCAAACGCCAGTCGCCACGGAACGCCGATCAGGTCTTTCGGCTTCAAGCCTTCTGGAGTGGGAGGCCGAACCGCCATAGCCCGAGCTCGGTTTTTGCGGTCTGGCGCCCGGTATCGGCGATTCCCTGAGGTATAGGAGTCGCCTACGTTCAACCACACGGTGCCGCCATCAGTCAGCACTCGCCGCACCTGGTCAAATGCCATGACGATGCTTTTGACATATTCACCCAAAGCATCGTCGCGGCCGATTTGTCCCTCAGCCGAGTAATCCCGCAACGACCAATACGGAGGTGACGTCACCACCGTCTGCACGGACCCGTCAGGTAGTAGCCCTAGCGCGTCAACAGCAGGACCACACACCAGTACTGGGCCATCTAGTCCATCCAGCGGGACATCTACGCCCACGTCCAGTCGAGTGTGCGGACCCGGCTGGAGTCCTGATGGAACAGCAGCGGATTCGTTCCCAGCAATGGGGATCTGATGACCCCTAATGCCCCCGGAGTCGCCTCTTGAACCCACAACACGACCCTACTTCTAGGCAGTGACAAATTCGGGGAATGCAGCCACCCCTCGAGCAAACGTCCGCAGGTGTGCGGAAGCCCCGGCTCCCGTCCTAGTCGACCCTCCTGCGAGGGTCCTCGGCCTG
>JAPPKI010000266.1 GCA_028820035.1 bacterium
GGCGAGCTGGTAGATCCTCGGATCAGGCTTGCGCATGCCCACCGCGCTGGAATCGACCACTGCTTCGAACAACTCGTCAACCGGGATGAGTGAGCGCCACATGTCACCGAACTCTTTGGCGTTGTTGGTGATGATGGCCTGTCTGATGCCTGCCTCGTTCAACTCCCGCACTTTGGCCACCGCCTTGTGGCGGCGCTCATCGCTGCTAGTGCTGCTCATGGCCTTGAAGAACCCCTCGGAGGTGAACCCCTCGATGCCGTCGGCCCTACAGGACGCATCCGCCGCCTCTAACGCTTCGGCCAAGGTGCCCTCACCTCGCTCCAGGCGATGCCAGGGATGGTCGCCGTTGGCCTCGTACCGCCCGAAAACGTGCTCCAGGAGCCGCCCGTTGGTGGTGCCCAGCGAACGGGCGTAGTCATCGAGATGAAACGGCGATCCGGTGAACACCCCGCCAAAGTCCCAGAACACGGCCTTGATCATCAATCACTCCCTTAGGTTCAGACCGAAGCGTATTGGCTGCCCCAGCAGCGGACCGAGCCGTCCTCTCGGAGCGCGCAGCTGTGGTAGTCGCCCACGGAGATGGCGGTGAAACTTCCCTCGGGGATGCCATCCAATTGGCCAATCACGGTTCCATCAAAGTCTTGATTCGATCCCCAGCACGTGATCGTTCCGTCGTCTCGAAGGGCGCAGGAGTGCCAATAGCCTGCTGAGACGGCAATAAAGCTACCTTCAGGGATGTTGTCCAACTGCCCATAGCGGTTATCGCCCCAGCACTTGATGCCGCCAGCTTTTGGAAGCCCGCAAATATGAAAGCCGCCGGAAGCCAATGCGGTGAAGCGACCCTCGGGAGGACCGCTTACCTCACCAAAGGCATCGGAACCCCAGCACAGAACAGTTCCGTCAACGAGCAATCCACAGGCAAAAGAATCACCGGCGGCTACCGAACTGAACTGTCCATCAGGGGCACTCAAACTCTCGCGGCCCCAGCATAAGGCTGTGCCGTCTTCTCGGAGTCCGCAGCTGAATGCCAGACCGGAAGTGATGGCGGTGAAGCGGCCCTCAGGAGAATCGCTTACTACGCCGGAATCGTCGGATCCCCAGCATAGAACGGTTCCATTGTCTTTTATCGCACAGGTGTGGATGTGGCCGGATGAGGTTGCCGAGAATCTGCCCGCGGGTGCAGTGGCCGAGCCGTGCGCGCCACTACCCCAGCATCGGATTGTGCCGTCTTCTCGAATACCGCAGGTGAAGCTCCTGCCAGCTTCGATAGCCGTAAATGAGTCTCCGGGAACGCCCAAGCCCTTGAAGTAGTCACCACCCCAGCATTGGATGGTGCCGTCTTCTCTTGCTCCACACACGTGCCAGGGTGCTGCTTCGATTGCTCGGAACTGCCCGCCCGGCACCTCCAGGGCTCCGTTGGCATTTGTGCCCCAGCATTGGACAGCTCCGTCTTGCTTCAAACCACAGGTGAAGCCGCTTCCCGCTGAAATAGAAGCAAAGGCTCCTGTGGGCGCATCCGACTCACCGTCGTCGTTGGATCCCCAGCATTGGGCGGTGCCGTCTGGCCGCAGGCCGCAGGTGTGCCAGGTGCCGGCGGAGATGGAGGTAAAGGTTCCGGTAGGCGCACTCGATTGGCCAATGAACTCGCCGTGTCCGTCGCTATTGGATCCCCAGCATTGGGCGGTGCCGTCTGGCCGCAGGCCGCAGGTGTGCCAGGTGCCGGCGGAGACCGCGGCAAAGGTCCCGCCCGGCGCATTCGACTGGCCCACATAGGTGTTGTGCCAGATATCGCGATTGCTGCCCCAGCACTGGACGGAGCCGGTGGGCCTTAGGCCGCAGGTATGGAGATGCCCCGCGGTAATGGCCGTGAATCGACCAACGGGCGGACTTGCCAGCCCAACCTGGTTGCCCCGCTGATCGTCGTCGAAACCCCAGCACTTGACGTTGCCGTTGGCCCGCAAACCGCAGGTGTGCCACAGACCGGCAGCAATCGAAGTGAACGAGCCTGAGGGAGCGTCTTTTGGCTCAAGGTAGTTCTTGCCCCAACACACTGCGGCGCCGTCTTGCCGCAGCCCGCAATTGTGGTATTGAGCAGCGGTGACGGCGGTGAAGTCGCCGCTGGGGATATTGAGCCTGTTCAGATCACAGCGGTCGTGCTGACGCCACCTCAACTTGAAGAGGTCGTCGCAGCCAATGCGGTTGTCGCCGAGCGTGGCCCGAGCACTTGGGGCGGTCATGATCGACAGGAACTCTGAATCGTGCCCCAAATCAAAGACCGAGTGGCCCAGTTCGTGGCCAATGAGGATGGCGTGATTCTTGCGGTCGTTCGAATATCTCTCAAGCGTTGGAACTGTGACGGCTCCAATTTCAGGCGAGGCGTAACCGGCCACGCCGCTTCCCGAAGAGATCCCGGCGAGAATGAGCGGGAATTGGTATTGGCCAATGGCAGAGACCTGGGTTTCGCAGGGGTTCATCCCATGGGCATTCGACCAGTCGCCAATTCTTACGTCATTCCATGCCACATGGGGTGACACGATCCCCTCGGGCACGAAGTTCAACTTGACGGTGTTCGATGACTCCCGCAAGAAAAAATTGCGGATGTCCCCATTGAATCTGCCGGCCTCGGCTTGCAGTTTCGCTTGGGTGTATCCGGCATTGGCCGGGACGCAGTAGAAGACATGGACATCGATCTGTTCCGGGTCGGGTTCTTCGACGGGTTCTTGGACGGGCTGCTCAGCGCAGCCGTCGGGCACGAGTTGGGTGTCGATGTCGAATCGGCAGCGGTAGACGTTGAGCAGTGATTCCTGGGCGACTATTAGGTCGTCGCGCAACATGACTTGATTTCGGGTAGGCGTGCCCCCGAAGTCGGCGGGCTCAGTCGGGCCCTGGCTGGGTTGGTCGCTTATACAGCCGCCCGGCACCTGTTGGGTGTCGATGTCGAATCGGCAGCGGTAGACGTTGAGCAGGGACTCCTGGGCAGCGATCAGTTGATCCCTGAGGGTGATGTCTTGGAGGGTTGCCCCACTGTCCTGCGCCGCGGCGACGGTGTTCCCGAGGGCGACGATTCCAGTGGCGAGCATCGTGATAGCCAAGAGACAGGCGGAAACCCACCTCAGCGCCAGGTTCAAGGCAATTTTCCTGTCTCCATGAGCTCTTGGAACTGTGCCTCGTCGAGAATCGGGATGCCTAGCTTCTCGGCTTTCTCCAGCTTGGAGGCACCGGGATTCTCACCCACCACCAGTGCAGTGGTCTTGGACGACACGCTGCCCGGCGACTTCCCGCCCCGAGCCTTTATGGCCGCGCCCACCCCGTCGCGGGTGTAGCCCTCCACCCCGCCGGTGACCACGATGGTCATCCCCTCCAAAGTCTGCGGCAGGGATTCGGCGTCGGTCTCGGTGTCAGAAGAGCTTGCTTCGAGGAGTTCTTTGGGCAGCTTCCGTATGATCTCCTGGTTTTCTTTGCGGTCGAAGAATTCATTGACGCTTGCTGCGATGATCGGCCCGATCCCTTCTACCTCAGCCAATTCGTCCTCCTTGGCCTTCATAATGCGGTCCAAGTCTCCGAAGGCATCAGCAAGGATTTCGCAGTAGGTATCACCCAGGTGCCGTATGTTGAGTCCTACCAGCAGTCGAGCTAGCGATTGCTCCTTTGAAGCCTCGATGGCTTTCTCCAGGTTGGAAAGTGACAGTTCAGCGAAGGTGGCTAGTTGAGCTACTTCGTCGGCTTTCAGAGTGAACGCACGACCGTCTCCCAGTGTCGTGGTCCACATTGCTTCCCGAGGTGGGTCGAGGAGCTCTAACTCCAAGCTGAACAGATCACTGAAATTGCCTATGAGGCCAAGCTGGTACAGCAGCCTGGCCCTTTGTTCGCCAAGGCTCTGCACTTTCTGTGCAGGTTTAGGGGCGGCAAATCGGATAATGCGCCGCAAGTCTTGATCCTGTCCCGGTGACAACTCACTACCGGGCGGCACGCGAGGCGCTTCCTTCGCAAGAGATGCTTCGTGGGGTCCGGATGAAGCCTTGCTCCCCAGGCTGACTCCTGCAGCGCGCAGCTTTTGGATCGATCTCTGGTTCGTTGGGGATGCAAAGAACGTCTTGATTGCCTCTACTGCGGCTGGTTTGACCCCTTCAACCCGGACACCTTTCCCTACGGCTTCGATCATGTCATCAAGGTGTTGGAAAGACTGGGCCAGCGCCTCGGCAGTTGCTGCTCCCACTCCATCGACCTTAAGACCGACCAACAAGTCTGCAAGCGGGCGCTGCTTCAAATGATCAATTGCCGCTGAAATCTCAAGGCAGCGCTCTGAGTTGAGCTGTGATAGGGCTGCCACCAGAGCGGTCTCAAGCGTAACCGTTCTGCCGTCGTCGAGAGCAGACTTCCATGAGGCACCTTTGAGTGTTCTCAGC
>JAPPKI010000459.1 GCA_028820035.1 bacterium
GTGAGACTCCGTACCGAGGGGGCTTCATCTCCCAATACTTCGTGGAACCGTTCTTTGCACCTGGACTAAGGCCTGGCGACGAGACCATTCTGCTGATCAGCGTGGTGGTTTGGTGCCTGTTTTGGCTGGGGTATTCCACCTTCTTGCGTCTGCGGCTGCGCAGCGGCTGACCTCGGCCCACCACTAGGGTGCGGCCATGCCATACCCACAAGCAGTCTTGGACATCGCCGCTCGCATCAACAATTGGGGGCGCTGGGGCGAAGACGACCAGATCGGCACGCTCAACTTCCTCACCGATGAGGTGGTGAAAGAGGCGGCCCAGTGCATCCGCACCGGCAAGCGCATCTCACTGGCCTATCCCCTGCACAAAGACGGCCTCCAGACCGGCGTCATCCCCGGCCGGGTCAACCCGCTCAAGACGATGGTGTCGCTGAACCACGGAATGCTGGGCGACCCCGACATGTTCCACACCAGCGACGACGTGGTCACCATGGGCCTGCAATGCGCCACCCACTGGGACGGGCTGTGCCACGCCATGTACGGGGGCAAGCTCTACAACGGCCACGACGCCTCCACCATCACCGAATGGGGTGCGTCGGTGTGCGGAATCGAGCAGGTCAAGAGCCTCACTGGGCGGGGCGTGCTGCTGGACATCGCCAAGCTCCACGGAGTGGACGTGCTGGAGCCGGGCCACGCCATCGGCTACGACGACCTGACCAACGCGGCTGAGGCCCAGGGCGTCGAGATCCGCACTGGCGACATCATCTTGGTCCGCACCGGCCTGTTCGCCTACGCCAAGGCCGGCGACTTGGACAACTACTACGGCGAGCCCATTCCCGAGATGGGGATCGTGCGCTCTGCCGGCATCGGTCTGACCGCCTGCGAGTGGTTCTACGACCACAACATCGCCGCGGTGGCCACCGACAACATCGTGTTCGAGGTGCTGCCCTACGACCCGGCCTTCGAGGGGGCGATTATCGCCATCCACTGCCTCAACCTGGTGGACATGGGCCTCACCCAAGGACAGAACTGGGACTTGGAGGAGTTGGCTGCCGACTGCGCGGCCGACGGCCAGTACGACTTCTTCCTGGAAGCCTCGCCCCAGCCGTTCGTGGGCGGGCTCGGCTCACCGGTCAACCCGGTGGCCATCAAATAGCAGGAGAACCGGGCGGCAGGCTCAGGCCAGCGTGCCAACCCGTTCTTCGAGCAAAGACAGATCGAGGTTGTCGCGAAAGGCGTCGGCCAGCCGATTGAGATCCCTCCGCCAGCGTTCCTGCAAATCCTCGCCTGGATCCGCCTTCCACCCCAACCACTCCTCCAACACCGAGTGGCGGTATTCAGCTCGATCGAACAGCCCGTGTACATACGTGCCCATCACCCGACCGTCTGCCGACCGGGCAACAAAGGGATAGAGCATCGGATCCGGCGGACTCTCGCCGTGGCGGATCTCGTAGCCGGAGAAGTCCAGCTCACTCGGCCACCGAGCCCGCCCGGCGACGGTGCGGACCGTCTTCTCCGGCTTGAGCTCGGCTTCCACCGGCAGCCAGCCCAGCCCTCGGGTCTCCGCTGGCCCCTCGATTCCAAGGGGGTCGAGGATGCGCTCGCCGAGCATTTGCAGCCCCCCGCACAGTCCGAGCACGCGGCCGCCGTAGCGCACATGGCGTTCTAGAGCCTCCACCCAGCCGCGTTGGCGGAGCCACGACAAATCGGCAGCCACTGCTTTGGACCCGGGCAGCACCACCAGGTCGAGCCCGGTAAGAGAGCCGGGATCAACCAACCAGCAAAAGTCAATTCTCGGATCGGCGGCAATCGGATCCAGATCAGCGGTGTTGCTGGCCCGGGGATAGTGGATGCCTCCTACCCGCAGCTCAGCGGGACCACCTTCCTGCTGCCTTCTGCCGCGACCCTCTCGAAACGAATACGGCGCGTCTTCTTCGGGCAATGCCAGATCATGGATGTAGGGCACGCAACCCAGAAGCGGTCGCTGGGCCCGCTCTTCCAGCCATTCGCAGGCGTCCCCGAGCAGTGACGCATCTCCCCGGAAACGATTGATTACCAGAGCCTCCACCAGTTTGCGATCTGGCTCATCGAGCGCGTCCATGGTGCCAAGCAGGGATGCGAACACGCCCCCTCGGTCGATATCGCCCATCAGCCATACCGGCACGCTTGCGGCCTGGGCGAAGCCCATGTTGGCTATGTCGCCGGCTCTCAAATTGGGCTCTGCCGGCGAACCCGCTCCCTCGATCAGCACGAAGTCGTATAGCTGGCCCAATCGGTGGAAGGCGGCCAGCACCTCGGGCAAGAGTCCTTCCCGGTCTTCGCGGAACCGATTGGCCATCAGCGTTCCCCGGACCTGTCCTGAGACCACAAGCTGAGCCCGACGGTCGCCCTCGGGTTTGAGCAATACCGGGTTCATGTCCACCGTAGGCTCCAGGCCACAGGCGAACGCCTGCAGCGCTTGAGCACGGCCGATTTCGCCACCTGACGGGCAAGCGGCCGAAGCGTTGCTCATGTTTTGCGGTTTGAACGGGACGACGCTGACCCCGGAGCGGGCCAACAGCCGGCACAGCCCTGCCACCAGCAGGGACTTGCCGACCCCCGAGGCCGTCCCCTGGAGCATGAGGGCGTGGGTCACTGGCCTACCGACGGCGATCTCGACATGTCTGCCGCCTCAGAGCGCTCCTCTTCGGAGCGGATCTCTTGTCGCAATGGAATTTGGCGGACCAAGAACGCAGCCAGAATTCCCAAGGCGATGACCGGCGCGGCCACGATGAAACAGCGCTCAACACCCAATGCGAATGAATCCAATACGGCATCCACAGTAAAGGGATCCTGAATGGCTCGAATCTGCTGAGGGCTGCCGAGCAGTGTGTCGGGATCGGGGAGGGCGGAAAGCTGAGCCGGGGTGACCTTGCTCTCCAGCGAGGATTGCAGCCCGGCGGCGTAGATGGCGCCCATAACGGCCGCTCCGATGGTTCCACCCAGAGACCGCACAAAATTCGTAGCGGCGGACACCATGCCGATGTCGCGATGCGGGCTGGCGTTCTGCACGATCAGCACCAGCACCGGCATAGTCATTCCCAACCCCAACCCGATGACGAAGACCATGAGCCCCACTTCAACCTGGGTGGTGTCGCGACCCAAGTACAAGGCCAGCAGCGCAAGTCCCGCGGTCATAAGCACCGTGCCGAGCACGATGAACACCTTGTAGTTGCCGAACCGTGTGAGCATCTTGCCGGATAAAACCGACGTGAAGATGATGCCGATGAACATGGGCATCATGTTCAGACCCGAACCGGTGGCGCTCACCCCCGACACCACCTGCAAGAACACGGGAATGAACAGGGTGGCCCCGAACATGACCAACCCGATGAGCAGCATGACCACCATGGACCACCGCACGATGTCGTTTGAATACAGCCGGGGGGGAAGGATCGGGTCTTCAGCCCTTGTCTCCCACCAGAAGAACGCAGTCAGCAGTATGGTCGACGCCACCAATATCAGAATCATCCCCGACCCCGACCAGGCCAGTTGGTCGCCACCAAGACTGAGGGCGATCAACAACGGAGTGAATCCGGCAATGAGAAGTCCAGCCCCCAACCAGTCGATCGGACGGGATGCCACGTGCAGGCGCACGTTGAACAAAATCGCGATAGCCACCATGGAGATCAGGCCCACGGGAACGTTCACGTAGAACACCCAGCGCCAGCTCAGATGGTCGACGAAGAATCCGCCGATGAGCGGTCCGGCCACACTGGCTGTGCCGAACGTACCCGCGATGTAGCCCTGGTAGCGGCCCCGCTCGTTGGGGGCGACGATGTCGCCCACAATGGCCATAGGAAGCGCCAGCAGTCCTCCGCCGGCCAATCCCTGCAACGCCCGGAACAGCACAAGCTGCAACATCGACTGGGAAAGGCCAGCCAGCGCCGAGGTGATGATAAAGAAGCCGATGGTGAGTTGGAACACCAGCTTGCGGCCGTAGATGTCGCTGAGTTTGCCGATGAGCGGAGTGGCGATTGTACCGGTGAGCAGATAAGAGATCTGGATCCAAGCCAGCTGGTCTTGACCGCCCAGTTCCCCGGAAATTGTTGGCAATGCGGTGACCAGCACTGAGTTGTCCAACGCGGCCAGGAACATGCCGGTCATCAGGGCGATCATGATGATGTGGACTTGCCGGGGGGCGAGCTCCTCCGGCTCGACGAGCTCCGGATTGAACAGGCGGGGCATCATCTCAACCAGCCCCCGCGTTCACCCCGTCCACCGCCTAGATGGCGCGGGTCTTGCCCTCCCAGTACGGGTCGCGCAACCGGCGCTTGTACAGCTTGCCGTTGGGGTCGCGGGGCATCTCGTCGGTGAAGTCGATGGAGCGGGGCCACTTCTGCTTGGCGA
>JAPPKI010000326.1 GCA_028820035.1 bacterium
GCAGCTCATCAAGGAGTTCATCGACCAGCACGAGTGGATGAGCTACGACGCCGACCTCAAAGGTGACGCCTACGAGGGTCTGATCGAGAGAACAGCCCAAGAGGGCGCTAGGGGAGCGGGGCAGTACTTCACCCCCAGAGCTCTGATCTCCGCCATCGTTGATGTGATGCTTCCCGAGTCAAGCGACCGCATCTGCGACCCGGCCTGCGGGACTGGCGGTTTCTTCCTAGGGGCCTATCAGTCCATCGTCGAGCGATTCCCGCATCTCACTCCCGACCAGGCCGCCCACCTGCGATCCGGAGCATTCACCGGTTGGGAAATCGCCGACCTGCCTGCACGGCTCTGTGCCATGAACTTGCTGCTCCACGGCATTGAGAGCCCAGAGTCCGACTCGCCCATCAACGTGGACGACGCTTTGCGCGATGACCCTGGTGAGCGCTTCGACATGGTGCTCACCAATCCGCCCTTCGGCCGCTCGTCATCTGACAGCAACGAGCGAGAGGACTTCTGGGCCACCACTAAGAATAAGCAGCTCAACTTCGTCCAGCACGTTGTTAGCCTGCTCAAGATCAGCGGCACCGCTGCGGTGGTAGTCCCTGACAACGTGTTGTTTGAGGCCGGTGCCGGCGAGACCATCCGCCGCCGGCTATTGCACGACTGTGACGTCCACACCCTGCTTCGCCTCCCCACCGGCATCTTCTACGCCCAAGGCGTCAAGGCCAACGTCATCTTCTTCCGCCGCCGAGAAGGCGCCGAGCAAGCCTGGACCAAGGAGCTATGGGTCTACGACCTCCGCACCAACAAGCACTTCACCCTCAAGCAGAACCCCCTCACCAGAGCCGACCTCGATGACTTCGTCACCTGTTACAACCCCGCCAATCGCCACCAGCGCCAAGAGACCGAACGCTTCAAGCGCTATACCTACGACGAGCTCAACGCCCGTGACAAGGTCAGCCTTGACCTCTTCTGGCTCCGCGATGAAAGCCTCGAAGACATCGACAACCTTCCAGCCCCCGCCGTCCTAGCCGCTGAAATCGCCGAAGACCTCCAGTCGGCCCTCACCGAAATCCAAGCCCTCGCCGAGAGTCTCTCTGCCAATGATGGCTCACCTGTGGAAGGCACTTCAGCCTGAAACGGGAGGTGCGCCATGGCGGCCGCTAATCCGAGTTTCTTCCGAACACTTGAGGAAGTTCCCCTTATAGATAGAGGCCGATCGTTACGATGACTTCGTGTCAGGAACCGCTGCTTGGATCACGGCCATAGCTACAGCTGTGATAGCGATCGAGGGTGCTGGCGCAATCCTTGTTTGGATGCGCAGGTTGGCCGATCCAGGGACAGTAGACAGAGATAGCGAACTCCGCGAGATAATCGATTATGCCATCCTCGAACACATGCCCAAGTCGAGGGCGGCAAGGGAAGTCAAGGAGAGCATCCGCCATTTGCCGATACGGGAGCGATGGCAACGACGGCTAAGGAAGCGCTCGAGAGAGCGGGAGCACTAGAGCTAGAAGCCCGCCTCAGGAAACAGGGACTTGTGGAGGCCAAGTCAAACCAGGCTCTGGCAAGGGCTTGTCCTCAGCTACTAGGTGTTCGATGGCCTCGGCGACCAGGGCCCGGATGCCCGACTCCGCTGCTTCCCGATCTGGTTCCAGCCAGCTGAGCAAGGGAAACCCGTCGCACAGGCCGACCCACTCGCCGTCCTCCTCAGACCACTCGGTCCAGAACCGATACTGATCAATGGCCATCGTGCTCATCCCTGACGCCAAGGATAGGGGAGATCTCCTACTTGGCCGCCTCTTCGTATGCCTCGGTTAGAGCGTCAAGCAGTTCGTCGTTGATACTCCAGGTTGTGTTGCCCTGGCCGATCGTTACACCCGCTAGATCCCCTATCCGTTCGATGAAGGCAGGGGCCTTCTTCTCGAAGACGCTGCGCCAAAATGCCAGGTAGGCACCACCTTGGTTCCAGATCGTTACTAGTCCCACATTCTCGGGAATAAGCCTCGGTAGGAGGGTGAACTGCTTCTTACCCTTGCCTTCATATGTCGCGAGACGGACAAAGCCTCTCTGCTCTAGGTCACGGGCCCACTGAAGCAAACGGCGTAATGCCTCCTGGCTCTCTTGAGGTGCCTGGTCGATGGTGGTCTCAAAGTGGTCGCTGCCGGGGTAAAGGGTGCCGGATTCCTTGCTTCGATCCTCCACTGTCACCTCGTGGCGCTCAGGTGTCACCCGTTGGGGGACCACGACAGACGTGCCAGCAATATCGAAGGAGTTTACGGCTACAAGATCGATCACCAATTTGTCGGTGACGTGCTCCAGGTAGGCCACTAGCGTCATCAATTCTGCGGGTGCATCGTCGAGCACAAAGACCAATCTGAAGCGGCCTTCTTGAAGGTGCTCGTCTAGAGCCTCTGTGAATTCCTCCGCGTCGTACGCGTCTTCTTGCAATGAGCTCACGGCATCCATGAGCGACTTGTGGCCACGCTGCCGCAGACTGCTGCTGACGCGGTCTTCGAGTTGCTCTCTGGTAGTGCCGTGAAGGTGGGCCGCATAGGCGAGAACCTGAGCAACCACAGCGCGACGCGCCTCGCTGTTCTGGGCGAGCTTGATCTCGATGATGACCGGACGACCCGTCGCTTCCACTCCCACGAGGTCTGCGTAGCCCGTGCCCAGCAGTACTTCTCGGCCGAGGATCAACAAGGCAGGCTCCCCGGACAGGGGAAGCATTTCCGGGTTCTTTTCAATCAGGCTGTGCAGGGTTGCTTCATCCGGGAACTCTTTGGGCTGGGTCAGCGTCCAATCATCACCGTCTTGCGTCCATATTCCTGATCCGGTCATGTTGTGCTCCCGGCTCTCCCTGCGATCGTCCGTGGCCCGAAGTATACGAGACCGCCATTCTTCTCTATGGGGCACAGGAGTGCTATCTGCGTGCCAATTGGCTTGCGAAACGCTCAACGACGGATAAAGTGTTGTATCGTGTCAACGTGACGAGGGCTCGGCATCCAAAAAAAGGACGTCGAAGAAGCCCTTGCCCAAATGGAGAAGGCCGGATGGGAGGTCACAATGGCGTCGTCAGGTCATCGGTGGGGAGTAGCGAAGTGCGGCGAGTCCAGCCGGGCTGGCTGTCAAGTGTCGATCTGGTCGACACCTCGCGGCCCGGGCCATCACGCTCGGCAGTTGCTACGTCGACTTGAACAGTGTTCTCACGAATGGAATCGGGAGGACGATTGAGATGTCAACGTATTCGTTCACACTGATTATCGATGGTCCCGACCTTCAGGATGCTGAATTCGTGGATGCACTTTTCGAAGCCGGCTGCGACGACGCCCTCGTTGGATCTACTGATGGGGTCCAGTTCCTGGATTTTGATCGTGAAGCTGACACCCTTGGGGAAGCTGTGCTGTCAGCCGTGGGGGATGTCGAAACTGTTGAGGAGATATCGGTTACCAGAATTGCCGATGCCGGTCTCATCACTATGGCTGACATCGCATCCCGTACTGGGCGAACTCGCGAGAGTGTGAGGCTCCTAGTTGCAGGCAAGCGAGGACCTGGGGGCTTCCCGCCTCCGGCTACCGATCCTCGAAGCCGGTATCGATTATGGAGAGCTGGCGAGGTTGAGCATTGGATGAGGGCAAATCTCGGGGAGGAGGCTGAGTGGCGGGAGGACCTTTTCCTGGCCGCTCTCAATCTCGGCCTGGAGTTCCGCCACCAATGCTCCCACCTGTCTCAAGCTGAAATTGCCGACATCCGCTCACTGGTAGACCTCTAGTTCTTCAACCCGAAATTGTGATCTTGGTCGAACTCCAAAATCGCTGGGTGCAAGTGCTCGGTGCTGATGTGGATTGGCTCGGCGGGCGGTTTCGACGGTATGTGGGCTTAGTCGAGTCCTAACTCAGCCTTGGCCTCTTCCCAGGGCACGAAGTCGTCTTCAGCTAGCACCTCAGCGAGTTCATGGCGGTCCTCGATGTCTTCTGCGATGTCGACGAGCCAGTCGAAGACATCTGGGCCAATGATCTTGTCAGGGTCGACATTGTCCAGTTGGCGCCATCGGTTGAGCAGGGCTCCGCGGTCTGGGCTCTGGTGGTGCGCAGGTTGGGGTTCAGGCTCGGGATGGTCAGGTTGGGCCACGACGAAAGAGTATTCGCTGCTTGATGCAGGGCTGGCGAAAATTTGCCTAGACGTCGATTCCGGTCTGCCAGTTGAATTGAAATATATGGATATATATTGTGAGGTAGGAATCTATCGCACCCGGTGATCAGGGCGCCCTGGCAATTCACGCAACGAGGAAGACTCATGATGGGCTCGGTCCTGACGGGGGTGGCGATCGGTTGCTTCGGGTTGATGATGTTGAACCTAGGGCTGTGCTTCCCGATTCTGAGGAACAAGTG
>JAPPKI010000072.1 GCA_028820035.1 bacterium
CCCTATGAGGGGGGCGATGACGAGGCCGTTCGGATCGCCAACAACTCCATCTACGGCCTGTCGGGCGCGGTAAACAGTGCCGACCCCGAGCGGGCCCGATCCGTTGCCCGACAGATCCGCTCGGGCACGATCAGCGTGAACGGCGGCATGTACTACGCACCCGATGCTCCCTTCGGGGGCTACAAGCAATCGGGCATCGGCCGGGAGATGGGCGTGGCCGGGTTCGAGGAGTTCCTCGAGATCAAGACCCTGGCTGAACCGGCCGCGTAAGCGGCAAACTCAGGCCGCCATGACTGAATCGGGGAAGTGGGCCAGCATTCCGCACATGGCCCAGAGGGCTGCCGTCCGCTTCAGCGACGCCCCCGCGGTGGTGGAGGGCGGCAACTCGGTGTCCTTCGCAGAGCTGGGACAGCAGATCGACCAAGCCGCCGCGGCCATGCAGGCCGCCGGAGTGCAGGCTGGCGACCGAGTGGCGATCTGGGCCTCCAACCGCTTGGAATGGATCATCGCCGCGCTGGGCATCCAGTCGGCCGGGGCCGCACTGGTGCCGGTGAACACCCGCTTCAAACCGGCCGAGACCGCCTACATTCTGGCTCGCAGCCGGGCTCGCCTCTTGGTGGCCGAGGCCGGGTTCGCCGGAATCGACCCTGCCGGGCTGTTCCGCAAGACCGATGTCGACCTGTCGGCACTGGAGCAAGTGGTGGTTCTGCCCCCAGGCGAGGCCGACAACGTGCCCGCTGCGGTGTCGTGGGCTGATTTTCTAAGGGCAGGGGAGTCGGTAACCCCCGGCGCGGTGGAGGCCCGGCGACAGGCGGTGGGGCCAGACCAGATCAGCGACATCTTGTTCACGTCGGGCACCACCGGCGCGCCCAAGGGCGTGATGATGACCCACGGGCAGACTCTGCGGCAGTTCTCCGACTGGTGCGATTTCGCCGATCTGCGCCCTGGCGACCGCTATCTGATCGTCAACCCCTTCTTCCACATGTTCGGCTACAAGGCCGGCTGGCTGGCCTGCCTGTTGCGCGGGGCAACCGTGTACCCGATGCCGGTATTCGATGTCGACCAGGTGTTGGACTTGGTGGAGGCCGAGCAGATTGCGGTGCTGCCCGGCCCGCCCACCGTCTACCAGTCGATTCTCGACCACCCCACCCGCCCGAGGCGGGATCTGTCCAGCCTGCGGGTGGCGGTCACCGGGGCGGCCGACATCCCGGTGGAGCTGATCCGCCGGATGCATGAGGAGCTGCCGTTCGAGCGGGTGTGTACCGGCTACGGCCTCACCGAGGCCGGCACCTGCACCGGAACCCAGCCCGGGGACGACCCCGAGACCATCGCCACCACCGCAGGACGGGCCATGCCCGACCTTGAGGTGCGCATTGTCGACGGCGATCGGGAGGCTGCCGTTGGGGAAACCGGTGAGGTGCTGGTGCGGGGGTTCAGCGTGACAACCGGCTACTTCGACAATCCCGAAGCCACCGCCGAGGCCATCGATGCCGACGGATGGCTCCACACCGGCGACCTGGGCATCTTGGACCACCGGGGCTATCTCAAGATCTCGGGCCGCATCAAGGACATGTTCATCGTCGGCGGGTTCAACGCCTACCCCGCCGAGATCGAAAACGTGCTTCTGGGCCATCCCGCCGTTGCCCAGGCCGCAGTGGTGGGAGTGCCCGACGAGCGACTGGGGGAGGTGGGCCGGGCGTTTATCGTGCCCCAGTCTGGTGCCTCGGTGGATCCCGAAGAGCTGATTGCCTGGTGCCGGGAGCGTATGGCCAATTACAAAGTGCCCCGGTCGGTGGTGCTGCGAGAGTCGTTCCCGCTCAACGCCACTGGCAAGGTGATGAAAGGCGAGCTGCTGGCCGAGGCCTAGGCCGAGGGTGATTCGAACTGGAGCTTCAGCTCTCTCCGCAGGGTCTTGCCGGAGGGCAGTCGGGGAACCGCCTCCACGAAGTGAACAGCGTGCAGGCGCTTGTATCCGGCCAGCGTGCCGGCCACCAGGGTCTTCAGCTCCTCTTCGGTGGCGGTAGCGTGGGCAGCCAGCTGCACGGCGGCGGTCACCGCCTCGCCGGAATCGGAATCAGGCAGCCCGAACACCGCGCAGTCGAGCACATCGGGATGGCCCAGCAACACCGCCTCCACTTCGGCGGGGGCCACCTGGAAGCCCTTTACCTTGATCATCTCCTTCACCCGATCGGTGATGTGCAGCCACCCGTCGGGCTCCATCCAGCCGACGTCACCGGTGCGGTACCACCCGTCGGCGAACGCGTCGGCGTTGGCCTCCTCCGGCAAGTAGCCGGCCATCATCGCCGGGCTGCGAGCCTGGATCTCGCCCACCTCGCCCGGGGGCAGCACCTCCCCGGTTTCCAAATGGGCGATGCGGATGTCCACGTCGTGGACGGGCGGCCCCGGAGAGTCCAGCCGCCACAGTTCGGGCCGGTGGATCGGGTTGCTGGTGAGGACGGGTGCCTCGCTGGCCCCGTAGGCCGGCATGAACGGAACCCCGGTTCGCTCGGTCACCCGCTGGGCCACGCTCTCGGTCACCGGGGTGGCCCCCCACATGATGTAGCGCAGGGATGACAGGTCGAATTCCTCGAGCCGGGGGTGGTTGGCCATGGCCAGGGCGATGGGGGCTACCGCCATCTCCAGGGTGATGCGGTCGGCCTCGATGGCGCTCAGCATGGCTTCAAGGTCGAACCGGGGGTGGAGCCGCACCGACGAGCCGGCCCATACCGACGAGAGCAGGTTGAGCAGTCCGAGGATGTGAAACGGCGGAGTGGTGATCTGAAAGCGGTCCTCGGGGGTCAGGCCCAGAACCTCACCCCATATGACGGTGGCGGCGTTGATGCTGGCGTGGGTGTGGCGCACCGCCTTGGGCATGCCAGTGGTGCCCGAGCTGAACATCAGCACCGCCTCGGTGTGATCCCAATCGAGTTCGGCGGCGGAGGCATCGGCCGCGTTGTCGGCCAGGGCGGCGACCGCGGGGTCGTCATCCAGGTGGATCACCCGGCTGGCTAGGGGCTCGGGGAGGCGAAGGTGGGTGTCGCCGTCGGTGATGGCCAGCACCGGCCTGGTGAGGGCGGCGGCGTGGGCGGTTTCGGCCTGCTTCCAGGCCGAGCTGATCATCACCGCAGAAGCTCCCAATTTGAGGATGCCGTATACCGCGGTGAAGAACTCGGGGCGGTTCGAGGCCATGACCGCCACCCGCTGGCGGACGCCTACCCCTCGCTCGGACAGCAGTCGGGCGAAGCCGTCGGCCTGTTGGTCGAACTCCTCGTAGGTGAGCCCCCGGTCTTCGAACCGGATGGCCACCCGGTCGCCGAGCCGGTAGGCGGCTGACTCCAGCAGGCTATGAACGCTGCTGCCTCGGGGATACTGCAAAGGCGGGAAGATTGACGACACGGCTAGCAGTCGGCGTCGCCGGGGAAGCCCTTGCCCTCGAGCTCGGGATCGAGGGGCAGGTTGAAGCAGTTGAACGCCACGGCCAAAGTGTCGTAGGCCCCCACCGTGAACAGGAGGTCCATGATCTGGCGGGTATCGAACGCCTCAGCCAGGTCGTTCCAGGTGGCGTCCGACCAGCCGTGGTCGTGGTGAAGCTCGTCCACCGCCCGCAGCAGCAGGGCATCCTCAGGCGCCCATCCATCAACGGAATCGGCGGCAGTGCGTTCGATTTCCTCATCAGTCAGGCCCACCTCAAGGGCGGCCTCCGCGTGCTGGATCCACTCGTATTCGCTTCGGCGCAGCCACGCCACCCGCAGCACCGCCAACTCGATGGCCCGCCCCGGCAGGGTGTTGAAGTACAGCAGATGGCGGTTGAACTCCAGGAATGCCCTGGCCAACTCGGGATAGTGGGCCATCACCGACAGAGCGTTGTTGGGCCGCCTCACCTGCTGCTTGCGGTCGGCTTTGCGCTTGTCGTAGGCCGAGCCCGCAGGGGGCCGCATGGGCTCCATGGCGGCGAAGGCCTCCGGGGTCCACTCCGACAACTCCAGCGGGGCGATGCGCGGCCGGTTGGCAGGGTTGTCGGTGTTGTCGGCCGAGCTGTCCACCCGATCCTCCTTGGCTTTCAGCCCGGATGGTAACCGACTCTTCGAAGGCCGAGATCAACGCCCATGATGGCTGGCGTCTGGTATGAACGGGGCGGAGGAGTTGCTGTGCGCATAGGACTGATGGTGGGGCCTGAGCGGCGCCGGTACGACACCAAGATCGCCCGCATGATCGAAGCAGCCCAACAGGCCGAGGCTGGCGGGTTCTCGTCGGTGTGGATTCCCCAAATCCCCGACGAGTTCGACGCTATGACGGCGGCTGCGCTGATCGGGTCGGCCACCGCGACAGTTGAGGTGGGAACCGCAGTGGTGGTGGCCCAAACCCGCCACCCCATTGCACTGTG
>JAPPKI010000446.1 GCA_028820035.1 bacterium
CCACCTCGGCGGGCGACACCGTCTCCCCGCCGGTGCGGATCACGTCCTTCACCCGACCGACTATGGAGTAGAAGCCGTCGGCGTCCACCTCGGCCAAATCGCCGGTACGGAACCAGCCGTCGTCGCTGAACGCCTCGGCGGTGGCCCCGGGGTTGTCGAAGTAGCCGTCGAACATGAACGGGGAGCGGGTCTGGAGCTCTCCCTGGTCGAGGCGCACCTCGGCGCCGGTGTGGGCCTGGCCACAGCTCCCTGGCCGCGACGCCATGTCGGGGTCGTCCAGCATGGTGACAGAGCCGGCCTCGGTAGAGCCGTAGAACACCCGCCGGTGAGTGTTGGGGAACGCTGCCTTCAAGTCGGCCAGCAGCTCCGGCGGTGTAGCTGAAGTGCCTGAGGTGGCGAACCGGAGCGAGGAGAGGTCAACGTGGCGATCAGCGTCCAGCACCCGGCGCCACACCGCGGGGATGCAGTTCATATAGGCAGCTTGGTGGGTGTGAACCGCATCGATCAGGACATCGGCGTCGGCTCGGTCGGTAAACACCACCTGTCCCCGGGCCTGCCAGGCCTGGAGGGCGATGGTCCAGGCTCCCATATGGAACATCGGGAACATGCACACCGTGGCGCCGCGGGGCTCAAGCAGCGCAGGTGTACGGGTGCGCAGCCAGTTGCATCGGTGAGACAGCACCACGCCCTTTGAGCGCCCGGTGCTTCCACTGGTGAAGAACACCACATGGGGGTCGGTTTCCTCCACGCCCGGCGAGGGCAGCGCCGATTCCGATGCGGAGGCAGCCTCGGTAACCAGATCAAGTCCCGGCCCGGACCCGCCCAGTCGGAGCAGCGGGACCCCTACTGCCTCGGCCACTGACTGGCCGGCCTCGGCATGGCCTGAATCAACCACCAGCAGCCGGGGTCGGGCCAGGCCCACCATCTCGGCCGCCTCCTCGGGCGACAGCCGGGCGTTGGCCGGGGCGAACACCGTCCCGGCTCGGGCCAACGCCACAAAGAGGGCAACCGATTCCAAGTTGTTGTCGCTCCATGTGACCACTCGGTCGCCCTGACCTGCTCCAAGCCCCGCCAGCACATGAGCCATCTGGTTGGCCTGTCGGTGCAACTCCCCATAGGTGAGCGACTTCTCCCCCAGCGTCACCGCCGGGCGGGATGGCACCGTCGCCGCCGCGTTGTCGAACACCGAGCCGATCACCAACTCCATCGCGGGGCACACTACCGGGAGATGGGGGCTCGGTTTGGTGTGGTATGTAGCGTGAGGCGCGATGACGGAGCAACCAGCATCACGATCGAGGGCGACAGAGCTTGCTCTAGACAAGGCCTACGCCACCGATGGGCCGGAAGCTAACCGAGAGCTGTATGCGGAATGGGCTGATACGTACGACTCGGAATTCGTCGTCGACAGCAAATACGTGTATCCCCACCAGGTGGCCGAAGTCTTCTGCGATGGCTTCGCTCAAATCGACGAGCCGGTACTGGATGTGGGTTGCGGAACCGGAATAGTCGGCACTGAATTAGCCCGATTGGGCGTATCGGTCATCGACGGCATCGATCTCTCGCCGGAGATGCTGGCCGAAGCCGAAGCCAAGACCCATGATGACCGCCCGTTGTACCGACAGCTCATCGAAGCCGATCTCACTGATTCAACGGAACTGGACGATCACGCCTATGCCGGCATCGTGAGCGCGGGAGCGTTCACCCATGGGATCTTCGGTCCTGAGACGATCCTTGAGCTGCTGCGAGTGGCCCGGCCTGAGGCTCGTTTCGCACTGGGGATCAACTCAGCCCACTTTGATGAGGTCGGGTTTCGCGACTGGCTGGAACTTCGCCAGTCGGAGGGGCTCATCGCCGGGCTGGGATTCGACCTGCGGCCGATCTACGAGGAGGCAGACGAGGCCGATGCCGACCAGTGGACCCGCATCGCGGTCTTTTCGGCCGCGTGAGCGAAGCCGCGCAGGGAGCGGCAACGTGGCACCATTGGAGCTATGAGCCTGACGTCTGATCCGCTCTCCAGCACCGAAGAGGACACGGCGTTCGACCCGTTCGCCTATCCCGAGGAAGTGCCCATCGGCGAACTGGCCGAGTTGCGGTCCGAGTGCCCGGTGGCCCGCACCCCCACCGGGTGGTACTTGACCAAATTCGACCATGTGCTGGCCGCCACCAAAGACGTTGAGACCTTCGTGTCCAGCTTCCGCGACCCCGGGGTGGAGATTCCCGAGGAGGAGAAGCTGATCAGCGAGATCGCCGAACCACGGCACGGCAGGGTGCGGCGGATCATCAACGCCACCGTGGCCCATCACAAGTCGATGCGGGCCGAGCCGATGGTGCGGGAGCTGTGCCATCAGTATCTCGACCCCGTTTTGGAGCGAGGCCGCGGCGAGCTGGTGGCCGAGTTCATCACCCCGGTGCCCATCAACGTGATCTCCCACCTCATCGGCGTGCCCGCCGAGGACTGGGAGCAGTTCCACATCTGGACCGACGAAGTGGTGCTGGGAAGCTACCCCCGGACCAACCGCAACGAGCGGGGCGAGGGTCTGGCCGGCGCCCACCCCGAGTTCTGCGCCTACATCGATGGGCTGATCGCCGAGCGGCGGGCCAGCGACGAGGCCCCGGACGATCTGGTCACCCGGCTCATCACCACCGAGATTGAGGGCCACCGGCTCACCGACGTGGAGATTCGCACCCAGCTGGCCTTCCTCATCATGTCGGGCAACGAAACCACCCGGCACCTGATCGGCAATCTGCTGTGGCGCATCATCAGCGATCCTGATCTGTTTGCCACCCTCAAGGCCGACCGGGGCCTATGCGAGCGGGCGATGGAGGAGTCGCTGCGCATCGACTCCCCCGCCCACATGCTCATCCGGGACTGCACCGCCGACACCGATGTGTTCGGCGCTCCCATGAGCCGCGGCGACAAGATCGTGTTCGGCGTGTCGTCGGCCAACCGCGACGAGGACTACTTCGACGATCCCGACGATTTCCGGCTCGACCGGGAGCGCCCCAAGGACCACATCGCCTTCGGCGGCGGCCCCCACATCTGCCCCGGCGCCAGCCTGGCCCGCCTAGAAGGCCGGGTGGCCTTGGAGGTGTTCCTGGAGCGGGTGGCAACCGCGGAGCTGGCACCCGGCAGCGTCCGCAAGAAAACCCCCGTGTTCTGGGCTAACGGACCCGACCGCCTCGATGCGTTCTTGACTCCCGAACCCGTTGGCTGACCAACTGCCTGAGGGCGAGAAGTACACCCACGGTTACCACCAGGTAATCGTGGGTTGGCACTCCCGGCGCACTGCCGAGACATGCGCCGCCTTTTTGCTACCTCGACTGCGGCCCGATGCCGAAGTGCTCGACATCGGTTGCGGCACGGGCACCATCACTGTTGGCCTGGCCCGTCGCGCTGGCCGGGTGGTGGGCCTGGACCTGTCGACGGATGTAGTGAACGCGGCCCGGGCCCACGCCGACGATTGCGGCCTGTCCAATGCATCGTTTGAGGTCGGCTCGGTCTACGAACTGCCGTGGGACGATGCCAGCTTCGATGTTGTGTACGCCCATCAGGTGCTCCAGCACCTCTCCGATCCGGTTCGGGCCCTGCGGGAGGCCCGGCGAGTGCTGCGGCCCGGCGGGCTGGTGGCGGTGCGAGATTCCGACTACGAGACCATGGTGCACGCACCGGTGTATCCGGCTATCGAGCGCTGGCGAGACCTCTACCACCAGGTGGCCTCCGCCAACAGCGGGGAAGCTGACGCCGGGCGCTATCTGCTGTCATGGGCAATGAAGGCTGGCTTCACCGATATCGAGGCCACCGCCAGCACCACCGCCCATACCGACACCGAAGGCCGGACTGTCTGGGGCGAAATGTGGGCGGTGCGGGTGGTCGAAAGCGATTTCGCCGACCACGCGGTCAGCAATGGCCTGGCCACCCGGGCCGAGCTCCAAGAAATCTCCAAGGCCTTTGGTCAGTGGGCGACCCAGCCCAATGGCTTCTGGGCCTGGATCAACGGCGAGGTCATCGGGGTCTGCCCGCCCGAATGACCGGATCCAGCTATCCGGGAGGGAGGCTTTCGATCAGTTCCACACAGGTGCCGTCAACCACAACCCACGCCCGGCTTCTCGGCGTGAAACTGTCGCACCCATCCTTACTCTCAGGCAATGAACAAGAAACCGAGGATCGGGCAAATGCAGATTCCAGCGATGCCACCGAAGCGTCGTGGTAGTGCACTCGCCGCCGCTGGAAGGTCCACCGATGAGGATTGCCCTCGTGACATGCTGGTTAGCAGTGCAAGGGATAAGGGCAGCCCATCCAGGGCTGAGAACGCCATGATGGCGCAAAGAGAGCCGACTGCGATCAAATCGTCCCAGTCTGACTACGGCCCAGACT
>JAPPKI010000201.1 GCA_028820035.1 bacterium
CTGTTGCTCAGTTGGGCCATACCCACAGCTTGTTTGGAATCGAGTGGCAGCAACTTGTACACGCGGCCGAAGGCGGACTTGCTAATGCTGGATCGTCTTCTGTGATAGATGATGATGAGGAGTCCGGCGACTAATCCAAGTCGCCGGAATGTCTGTCGTAGGGCATCCTTCGAGTCTCTATTGGATTCAATAGTCGAGATCCCCTGGCTCAAAGGGGCAAGGTCCGAAGCGGCGTGAACTCCATCGGTGGTCGCGACAGATCGGCCAGAATGGCCGGTCAGGAATGTCAGCGACCGACCGATGGAGGTGTTCAGTATGGCACGGCGTTTGGATGTGGGCGAGCGCGCCCGGATCGAGGTGCTGTCCCAGCAGGGTTTCGGCGATGGGGAGATCGCCGTGCGTGTGGGCAGGAGCCGGGCGACGATATGGAGGGAGAAGAAGCGCTGCGGGCCGGACGTGTATTGCGCCCGGCGGGCGCAGGCGTCGGCCGATGCGTCAGCTGAGAGGCCGAGGCTTGCGAAGCTGGCCTCAGACCCTGGGCTTGCCCGACTGGTGCACAAGCGGCTCAAAGAGCGCCTGTCGCCGCACGCCATCTCAGCCGAGCTGGCCCAATCCGGCCATCGGGTGTGCGCTGAGACGATCTACCGGGCGTGCTATGACCGCGCCGGGCGCAGCGGGCTGAGGCCCGGCGCCTGGAAGAAGCTGCCCCGGGCCCGCCGCCGGCGCAAGCCGAGGGGGCGCTGCGAAAAGGCCAAACGCTCGGTTTTGGGCGAATACAAGCCCATAGCCGGCCGGCCCTCCGAGGCCGAGGACCGAGCCGAGCCCGGCCACTGGGAGGGCGACCTGATCATCGGCAAGGACAACCAGAGCGCGGTGGCCACCCTCGTGGAGCGCTCCAGCCGCCACACGCTTTTGGCGGCCCTGCCCGGCGGCTACGACGCCCAAAGCACAGCCCAGGCCGTGACCCGGGCGCTGGCCCGCCAGCCCGGGGGCATGCTCCGCACCCTCACCTGGGACCAAGGCCGGGAAATGGCACGGTGGGCCGACATCGAGAAGACCCTCGGAATCGAGGTCTACTTCTGCGACCCCCGGTCCCCCTGGCAGCGCGCGACAAACGAGCAGAACAACGGGATCCTCCGCCGATGGCTCCCCAAAGGCACAGACCTCAACATCGGAGCGGCCCGCCTATCGGTCATCGAAGACCGCATCAACAACATGCCCCGCAAACTCCACCGGTGGACAACAGCCCAAACCATCTACAATGAACTCTGTCGCGACCACCGATAGAGCTTGCCCGGGGTTGGGCATCGCTCCAGGGCGTGTTGGGGGGGACCGAGGCCGATCCGGCGAACTTCCGCCCTTCAGGCGGACTCTCTGCCAAATGAGCTACCCGACCATGTTCTGTTGTGCGGTCCCGACGGGAATTGAACCCGCGACCTCCAGCTCGACAGGCTGGCGACCCCTCAAACACCCCCGGTCCCAGCTTCAACGCGAAGAGCCTGTCAACCTCGATTAATCTTAGAGGCTGCGCGGATAGGTGACGCGAATCTCAGCAGATTTTGTTTCGACCGCGGCTGTTCTGAGCAAAGCCGCAGGTCAAGACTCCGAAGCCCCAGTCAGAGCTTCGGACGTTTCCGCAGGTCAGCGCCTATCAGCGCGGCCTCTTAGGAGTTTTCACCTGGACACCCGCGCACAAAGCGCATCCCGGCTGAGGGAGCGACGCAATCGACAGGACAAGCCTTCCATCGGCCAACGTTGCCGCAATTGATGCCAGGGATCGGCGCCCTGAATGCCACTGGTCAGCTGAGCTCGATGATCTCCCCATCGCTAGTGATGTTGAATTGCCGACCATCAAACAGACTTTCCATGATCATGTATATGTGATCCGCTGCGTTGACCTCGATTTCCGTCCTCAATGGCACAGGCACCCTGATCTGCACAGTCACACCTTGGAGATAAGCCCCATGGGCTGGATGATCTTCGTCGCCCGGAATGGTCAAGGTAGTCCCGTGCGGAAAGTCGATAGCAAACTCGGCTCCGTCGACGACATCCGGGAATGCGCTACGCGCTCGCTGCGAGAGCGTCGTGCTCTGTCCATCTGGCTCGGTGATAACAAGCCGGTCCGGTGATGTAGCGAAGTGTATGGGTCGACCTTGGCACTCTCGCCGCCTAGGGTCGATTCCGGGCTTGGTCATGCTCAAGCTGTATCGAAATTCTGGGGGCGGGCAGTACACGATTTCTCCCTGGACGTGTGTGATGCTGCCCTCCCAGTCCGCATCAAGCGGGTTTCTGAGTTCGACCAGTTCGATGCCCTTGGCTCTCGCGAGATTGGTTGCTGGGACAGTGAAGCCCATTTTCGACACTATGATTCCCTTGCTCAGCTGCGCATCTTGCACCGTAAGGGCAAAATCCGAGACATGAGCCACATCAACGCGCTCGTTCCACCATTTGCACGAGATCGCCGTCCGATACATCCGTTCTCCAACAACGTGCCTCGTTAGGACGTCTACTTGTCGAGGAACGCCTCCTGCTACCTGGACTGTGCATCTACGGCCCCAACATTCGATTGTCACACCCTCGGCGCGGCCCAAGGCTTCGTAGATGTCCTTGACGAGTTCTTCATAGCTAGCCCAATCGAAATCCCCACTTTGAGGATCGGGGTGGCGACCTGCGGTTGGCATGCAAAACTCCGGCCGTGTCGGGGACGAACGTCAGACTTGGCAGATGCTACTGAACACCCTTCACCCTACTTTGGCATGTTGATTCCCCGCGGAAGCAGGGTCTGTCGGACACTCGGGAATTTTGTGTATCGGGCGTGGACTGAGCCCGTGGCCGCCAGATTCGCAGTCTACTGTTGCCCTCGCTTGTGCGAATGCCTGACTATGCAGGCGGGGGTTCGGCTGTGAGCTTCTGGGAGCCGAGCCTCAAGGCGGTGGATGGCGCTATCCGCGCGATCTCCGCCACGGTGCGGACGCTGTAGCCGGCGGCGAGGGCTGCTTGGACGGCCTTTGACCGCTCCCATTTGGCGCGGTCGAGCAAGGCTTGGGCCTTGCGTACCATTTCGGCGCTGTCGTCTAAGGCGGCCATGACCGGGACTGTCGCTATCAACTCGGCTACTTCTTCGGCCTTGCGGCGTACAGCGGCCCTGTGGCGGCGCTCGTCGAGAACCTGAATCTGCTGGGACAAAGGGAGGTTGTCATCGTTGAGAAGCGCTTTGAGTTCTTCGTCGGTCAGGTCGGCCAGCGGCAATTCGTTCTTCACGGCACACACGATATCTGTTCGACATACGAACACCAGGCCACATGATTAATGAACAGCGACGGTGTTCGGGGGCGGCACTTGTAGTGCAAGCGTGTAGACTTGATCCTGGCTCGTTGGTTGATTCGGGCTGGGCCTTGGGTGGCTGAGGGTGGGATCGCTGATTCGGGTTCGGCTCTTGCCTGGTTCTGGATGCTTGCTGGCATTCGATCTGTTGTCGTGGTTGATGCGTTTCGGTCTGGTGGTTGGTCCCCTGGGGGGCTGTGGGCCTGTCCTTGTGGTTGTTTTTGCTGGCCGGGGTTTGTGGCGGCCCCGAGGTGGGGCCAGGGGTTTTTGTTGGGGCCGCAGATTCCCCCTCAAGGGACCTTTAGCCGCTGCGGGGCATGCGGGAATCGGCGTTCGCCAACGGGAGTCGGTCTCGGGGGAATCTGGGGCTGGCATTGCCGGGGCAGGCGCGGGTCTGACGGCTTTTGGACTTTTCGGTCGTGCATTGGGGTTGCGACCGGTTGGATGCGGTTTACGACCGGCGCTACGGAGGGTTGCGACCGGTCGCGGCAGGCGTGGTGGTGCATGATGGCGGTCATGAGCAAGGTTCTTGGCCATCTGCGGGCGGTGGGTTGCGGCAGTGCTGCTCGTGTTGGCGGACCAGGGATGCGTGCCGTGGTAGATGTATGTTTCTTGTATCGGCTCTGGTATATTTCTCATATGGGCTCTGTCAAAGTTCTGAAAGGTCTGGGACCGGTGTTCTCGACCCGGGAGTTCGAGCGGGCGGCCGGGGTGCGCCCGTCTTCGGCGTCGCGCGCACTGGGGGAGTTGGCGGCCGGGGGCAGGGTGGAGAAGATCCGCCGGGGGACGTGGCGCAACTTCTGTGTGGATTGGCCGTCTGCGGCCGAACAGTTGGTCGGCGCCGGCCCGGTATCGCACCATTGGACTGCGGAGTGGGAGGCGGAACTGGAGGCGGCCTACGGAAGCGCGTCACGCCGAATCTCGGGCCTGACCGCGTTGGGAATGGCGGGAGCGGCGCTGATCTGCCGGCCGGAGGTCAGCGTGGCTGGCACCGACGCGTTCGACACTGATCCGTTCGGGTTCGCGTCATGGCGGGAGAGCCCCGAGTCG
>JAPPKI010000228.1 GCA_028820035.1 bacterium
AGCCGCAGAACCAGATCAGCGCGGGTCTTGGCCACCACCGCGATGGTGTGGGCCAGCACGTCCTTGTGGCGGTGGATCGGGTCTTGCTCCAAACGGAGCGCGGGAAGTTCGGGAACGATCTCGTCGGCGAGGCCGGAGTCAACCAGATGCCACAGCGGCGGGGCAGGGTCTTCGGCCAACAGTGCGGCCGTCAGCAGCTCCCTGCGCTCGTCGACGGTGGTGGCTACCGCTCCTCCTTGAACACCACATGCTTGCGGGCCACGGGGTCGTACTTCTTGAGCTCGATCCGCTCCCGGTCGTTGATGCGGTTCTTGGTGGTCACGTAGGTGTAGCCGGTGCCCGCAGTGGACTTCAGCTTGATGATCGGTCGTTTGTCGCTAGCCATGGAAATCAGACTCTCTCTGGATTCAACTCTGGCGATTGGCCGCTTCTTTGGATAGCCATCGCAATCAGAACTTCTCCCCGCGCTGGCGCATCTGAGCCACCACTTTGTCGATGCCGTGCTTGTTGATGGTCTTGAGGCCCTTGGCCGACACATTGAGGGTGATCCACCGCTTCTCCGACGGTACCCAGAAGCGGTGTTTGTGGACGTTCGGGTTCCACCGGCGCCGCGTCTTGCGGTGCGAGTGGGACACGTTATTGCCGAACGACGGGCGACGACCGGTCACCTGGCAGACCTTGGACATAGGGAACCATGTTACCGGCCCGGCCACCGCCACCGGCAAGCGGATAGGCGCAGTCGCCCCTGATCTCGACAACGATCTCTGAAGTCGGTCGGGATAGGGTCGCCGCCATGAAGCTCGGACTGGTCTGGGGATATTGGAGCCGCGGGATGCCCGAGGGGTTCGTGCCGCTCACCCAAGAGGCGGAGCGGCTGGGCTACGACTCGGTTTGGACGGCGGAGTCGTGGGGCTCTGACGCCTTCTCACCGCTGGTGTGGCTGGCCGCCCACACCGAGCGCATCCGCCTGGGCACCGGAATCGTGCAGCTGGCCGCCCGCACCCCCACCGCTACAGCCATGCACGCGGTGACCGCCGACCACCTGTCCAACCAGCGGTTGATACTGGGGCTGGGCGTGTCCGGCCCCCAGGTAGTGGAGGGGTGGTACGGCCAACCCGGCAACCGCCCACTGGCCCGCACCCGAGAGTACGTGGAGATCCTGCGGCGGGTATTCGCCCGCGACGGCTATCTGACCTTCGAGGGCGACTACTACAACCACCCTTATAAGGGAGAGGGCGACACCGGCCTGGGCAAGCCGCTCAAAATCATGACCCATCCCCCCAGGGCCGACATCCCCATCTTCATCGGCGCCGAGGGCCCCAAGAACATCGCCCAGACGGTGGAGATCGCCGACGGCTGGCTGCCGCTGTACTACTCCCCCTTCCGCCCCGAGGTGTATGCCGAATCGATCGCCGGGCGCTCCGACGACTTCGAGATCACCGTCCATACCACGATCAAGGTCACCGGCAACTCCGACGAGGAACTGGCCGAGGCGCTGTTCCCCACCAAGGCCTCATTGGGCTTCTACATCGGCGGCATGGGGGCCAAGGGCCAGAACTACCACACCAAGCTCATGGCCCGGATGGGCTTCGAGGAGGAGGCCTTCCACATCCAAGACCTGTTCTTCGAGGGTCGGCGGGAGGAGGCCATCGCCGCGGTGCCCGATCAGTTTGCCGACGAGATCTCCCTGGTGGGATCGCCGGAGCGGATCCGCGACCGATTGGCGGCATGGAAGGAGAGCCCGATCACCGGCATCAACGTTGGCGCCCGATCCGCCGACGAGTTGCGGACCATCGCTGAAGTCATCTTGGGATAGCCCTTGCTGGAATAATGACCCCATGAGCGAACCCATCACCTTCTATTTCGACCCGCTTTGACCGTGGTGCTGGCAGACGGCCCGTTGGGTTCGTCAGATCGAAGGCGCCGGTGAGGTGAGCGTCACCTGGGGCCTGTTCTCGTTGGCCATCGTCAACTGGGACAAGCCCATGGAAGAGTTCGACCCCGACCGGGGCGTGGGGGTGCGCTCGCTGCGCACCGCGGTGAAAGCCCGCGAGGTGGGCGGCAACGACGGCATCGGCGCCTACTACCAGGCCATCGGCCACCGGGTATTCGACTTGGTCGAATCGGTGAATGAGATCGACACCATCCGAGCCGCCGCAGTCGACGCCGGATTCGACGCCAGCCTGGTGGACGACGCTCTGGCTGACGACAGCACCTGGGAGACGCTGAAGTCCGAGCACACCATCTTGTGCGACGAGACCCGCAGCTTCGGCGTGCCCACTATCCGTTTAGAGGGCGGCCAGGGTCCGGCGCTGTTCGGCCCGGTGATCAGCAATCCGCCGGAGTCGACCGAAGAGGCGGTGGAGCTGTGGCGCCACGTGCGCTGGCTCACCGCCTACGACAACTTCGCCGAACTCAAGCGCGACCGCCTGCCCCCTGATCTGGAGGCCTACAAGCAGAGGTACGGCGACGGCGGCTGACGCCGTCTCAACAGCGGTGGCCAAGCCCCGCCCCCTCTGGCGCCGACGGGGAGCACGGTGGTTTGCCGCCGCAGTAGTCGTCGCTCAACTTTCGCTGGTGGCCAACGGATACCGGGACTCTCACAACTACTTCGCCTTCCAGCCGTTCAACGAGTCCAGCACCTATGCGGTGGAACTGGTGCGGGTGCTGGACGACGGGCAGCGGGTGCCGGTGGCCAACGGCCGCTGGGAGGGCTACGACTGGAACGAGCTGATCGACTGGGGGCCTCTGCGGTCTCCCTGGCATCAGCGCCACGCCTTCTCCGGGGTGGACGCTGTGCTGGACTTTTTGGACAACGCTCTGAACTGGGTGGCCGACAACACCCCCGGTGACACCGAGACCCTCTACTTCGAGGCCACCGTCACCTACTACCGCAACGCCCGCGGCCCCTATGTCACGGTGATCCGCAGCCATGAGCGGGATTTGGGCGACCCATGACGGCCGCCACGTCTTCGAATACGGCCGCCGCCGACTGGCGGTTTCGGCGTCAGCGGTGGCTGAGCGAGGTATTCGACCAGCCGGCCAGCGTGCGGGGTGTGGCCGTGCTGCGGATCGTGCTGGGCCCGTCGGTCATCTGGCACCTCCGGCCGTTTCTGGCCGACGCCTTGGGAGGCGTCACCTACCACGACCGCTTCCAGCAGCCGTGGTGGTCGTGGTTTCCCAATGCGCCAGCCGGGCTGTATGTGGCTCTGCTGTGGATCGGGGTGGCCGCCGCAGTGCTGATGACCGTGGGGCTGTGGTCGCGAACGGCCACCTGGGCCGCCTTCGCGGTGGTGGCCTACAACCTCTTCTTGTCGCAGACCCACTTCCACCACAATCGGGCCTTTCTGGTCATCCTGTTGGCCGGGGTGGCCCTGTGCGACAACGGCCGGTCGCTATCGCTGGACGCCCTTCGCCGGCCGCCGTCTGATGACCGGGCATTGGTGTGGCCGATGTGGCTGCTGCGGTTCGAGGCCGCCGCCGTCTATTTCGCCTCGGGGTTCTCCAAACTGATCGACTCCGACTGGGTAAGCGGTCGGGTGCTGCACGACCGCGCCGTCCGCTACCAGAACGAGGTGCGCGACGCCCTGGGCGATGCGCTGGCCGACCCGGTGCTGGAGGTGGTGACGGCCCGGGCGTTCCACTGGGTGCTTTCGCCGGCCGCGGTGGCCACCGAGCTGTTCATCGCCTTTGGGCTGTGGTTCCGCCGCACCCGCCTGGCGGCGGTGTGGGTGGCGGTGGCCTTCCACGTGGGCATCGAAGTGAGCGCCCACGTGCAGGTATTCAGCGTGATCGCCATCGGCGCCCTGGCCATGTGGGCAGTTCCCTCCACCCGCGACCGCACCCTGGTCACCCCGAGCCGGTGGGTGGGATGGCTGGACTGGATGGCCCGGTTCGACACCACCGTGGTGCCGGGGGCATCGTGGTGCATGGTGGATCGCGACGGCACCGTGCTGGAGGGGCGAGAGGCCCGCCGGTTCGTGCGGACCCGACTGCCGGCCACCTTCCCGTTCTCCCGGTTCTGGCGGTACCGGTGAGCGCTCTGTCGTCTGTTCGGCGGATTTGGTCTGGTCGAGCCTCGCGTCGGCTCATTGCCTGGGCGGCGGCGTGGGTGGTGATCGCCGGGCTGCTGCGGGTGACGCTGGCCGCGCCCGAGGTGTGCCCGGAATACTCCCCCGGCGACGGCCAAACCGCCATCGACGCCGGAGCCGACTGGATCGTCCGCACCCAGGAACCCGGCGGGCGGTACCTGTACGAGTACGACCGGCGCACCGATTCGACGGTGCCGGGCTACAACCTGGTCCGCCACGCTGGGGGCACCATGTCGCTCTACCAGCTGGCCATCGCGC
>JAPPKI010000510.1 GCA_028820035.1 bacterium
CACTTTGCCGGAGCCGATGAGATCTATCTGCTGGGCGGGGTTCAAGCAGTGGCCTCTCTGGCATTGGGAACCGAGTTCGTCGATCCCGTCGACGTGCTAGTCGGACCGGGAAATGCCTACGTGGCCGAGGCCAAGCGCCAGCTCTATGGGCGGGTCGGCATCGACCTTCCGGCTGGACCCACCGAGACCCTCCTGCTGGCCGACGACACTGTGGACGGAGAGATTTGCGCCACCGACCTGCTCGGGCAAGCCGAACACGGCCCAACCTCCCCCGCGGTATTGCTCACCACATCCCGCCAACTCGGTTTGGACGCCATCGATGAGGTCGAACGCCAGTTGAAGACACTGCCCACCGCCGATGTCGCCTCCACGGCCTGGGCTGACTACGGCCGAGTGGTGGTCTGCGAAGACAAGGCGGAGATGCTGAAGATGGCCAATGAGCTGGCCTTTGAACATGTCCAGGTCATGACCTCCGACGACGACTACTTCTTGGAGCGCTTGACCAACTATGGCGCCCTGTTCCTGGGCCCAATGACCAATGTGTCCTATGGCGACAAGGTAATCGGGACGAACCACACCCATCCCACTCAGGGCGCAGCCCGCTACACCGGTGGCCTCTGGGTGGGGAAGTTCATCAAGACGGTGACCTATCAGCGAGTCACCGAGCCGAGTTCCAGCGCCCTGATTGGGGAATATTGCAGCAGGCTGTGCGCCATTGAGAACTTCGCCGGACACCAGGCCCAAGCCGATATCCGCGTCAAGCGGTACGGGGGAGTCCAAGCATGAAGACGGCGGTCATCACCGGGGCAAGCGGTGGAATCGGATCAGCTATTGCTCAGCGCCTGGCCGCCGACGGCTTCTCCGTGGTGGCTGGATACAACCACTCGGTCGAACGGGCTGAATCGCTGGTGGCCCAACTTCCCGGCCGCGGCCATCGGGCAATGAGGATCGCGTTGCTCGAGCCGGAATCACTGGCCGATCTGGCCCACACCCTGGCGGAATCGCCGGGCTCTCTGGACGTGCTGGTCAATTGCGCCGGGGTGACTCGACCGGTGCCCCATGACGACCTCGACAGGCTAGATGACTCGACCATCGACGAGATCTTCGCGACCAATTGGCGCGGTTCATTTGCCGCTATTCGGTCCTTGCGTCCGCTGTTGGACAAGGCTGACGGAGCGGTCGTGGTCAACATCTCATCGGTGTCCGCCGTCACTGGTCAGGGCTCAAACGTTGCTTACTGCGCTTCCAAAGCGGCGCTTGACAGCATGACCCGATCCTTGGCGAGGGCGCTGGCTCCATTGGTGCGCGTTGTGTCGGTCTCGCCCGGGTGGGTTGTGGGTGAATACGCCGATCAGATGCCCCCTGAGGTGCTAGATGCCCAGCGCGAGGCCACTCCACTAGAACGTTTGGCCACCCCTGATGATGTGGCTCGTGCGGTAAGCGCGGTTGTCAACGACCTCCCTTTCACCACCGGCGCGATCGTCAGCGTTGACGGTGGCCGGCCACTGGGGGTCGCATGAGCGACTATCCCACCCTGGACGCAGTCATCCAGTCGCGGGACTTTGCACGGCGGGTGATCCAGCCAGCCGATTTCGTTGCCGACACCGAGGCATTTGTAGACGTGCGGCTACCCCAATCGGCAGGCAAGGCCAGCTACTCGTTCATCGGACCGGGTGTTTCGCAGAACGACGACCAGACGGTCAATTTCACCGAGCCCCATGGGTTCCAAATCGGTGGAGCGAGCATGGGCCACGGCGTGGTCAACAATCAGCATCTCCATTTCACCGCTGAGGTGCTTATCTGCACCAGAGGTCATTGGAAGGTGAATATCGGCGAGCATGCTGAGCAGCACTTGGAGATCGGGCCCAATACCGTTTTCTCCGCTCCCAATTGGGTGTTCCGGGGCTTTGAGAACATCGGCAGCGATGACGGTTGGCTCTTCGCAGTGTTAGGTGGAGACGAAACTGGGGGCATCATCTGGGCTCCCGACGTTCTTCGGGATGCGGCGCGAACCGGCTTGTATCTGCGGTCTGACTATTCGTTGCTGGATGCCTCCAATGGAGAGCCCCCTGAAGATGTTGTGGTGCCGTTGGATGCCGAATTGCTTGCCGCTGTGGACACTTATAGTGACGAAGAGCTCGCCGCCCGGATGGTGAGAATGGATGATCTTCAATGGTCGGAAAACGCGTTGCTATCCGGAGTGCTTCCCGGCCACGCCACTGCGTTGGCGCCGGTGATCGGCTATGGCCTGACTGAGGACCGCCGCCACAGAACACCAATTGGCACCCCCCACGGCTTCTCGGTGGAGTGGCTTCGCATTGCTCCAGGGGCCAGCACCGGCGTTCACAGCCACGGTCACAGCCAGGTGCTGATAACTGGTGCGGGCCAATGGGAGATAGCGGTCAATCGGGGCGACGACTCGATCAGTGCCAATCCTGCTGAAGGCTCGGTAGTTTCGATTCCCGCTTCTGCCTGGAGGAACCTCAAAAACGCCGGACCGACCGATGCAACTGCGCTGGTGGTGTGCGGCAGCGACCAGCGAGCTGCCATCCAATGGGACCCGGAAATCGTGGCCGCCGCTGAAGAGCTCGGCTGGGGCCACGATGCGGCGGGCTACTTGGCCCCGCTAGCGCTTCTCGGAAGGCCACCGCAGTGAGTTGGCCCACGATCTACCTACGTAGAACAACAACAACCAAGGAGGGGTAAGACCCATGAGTACACAACAACGCAGGTGGTGGCGAATCTTTGCCATCTTCCTGGCCTTCGTCCTGATCGTCGCGGCCTGTGGCAACGACGATGACGACGCGGACGAGCCAGCGGTTCCGGCTGCTACTGAGGCCCCGGCTGAGGAGCCCATGGACGACGCGGACGAGCCTATGGACGACGCTGACGAGCCTATGGACGACGCTGAGGAGCCCATGGATGACGCTGAGGAGCCCATGGATGACGCTGAGGAGCCTATGGACGACGAGCCGGAAGTCATGCTGATCTCCGAGGAGTGCGCCATCCCGAATCCCGAGAGCAATTTCGAGATCGACATCATGGGCTGGGAGTTCCCGATCACAACTCAGTACGCCGAAGAGCTGGAGGACTGCGAGGAGGGCAACTACTCGTTCAACTACCAGTTCCTTGACTCGCAAGAGGCCCGCAGCGCCATGACGCAGGACGCGGCCTCCGGCTCGCCCAGCTTCGAGCTCTACCAGGGTTCGAACGCCTTCATCAGCGAACTGGCCAACCAGGGCTTCGTGAGGCCTTTGAACGACTTGATCGACAAGTACCGCGACGAGTTCAACCTTGATCAGATCGACAGCGCCTTCTGGGAGATGGCCACGCTGGATGGCAACATCTACTCAGTGCCCATGGTGTCCAACACCATGCACGTCTTCTATAACGAACCGGCCCTTGCCGAACTCGGCATCGACGTTCCGACCACGTTCGATGAGGCATTCCAGGCTTGCGCCGACATCCAAGACGCCGGTTATGACATCGGCTTCTTGTACATGCTTTCGGCTGGCTGGGCCTGGCAGATTGAGTTCGACAGTGTTCTCGGATCGCTGGGACAGACGTCGATCGACCCAGTTACCGGTGCGCCGAACTTCAACACCCCCGAGGGTGTGGAGGCCGCTTCGATCTTGAAGAGGATGTGGGAAGACTGCGCCCCCAACGCCTCCAACTCCTACAGCACCGATGACGTGCAGGCTGCCTTCCAGACCGGCGAGGCCATCTTGGGCCACACCTGGGCCTCGCGGGCCGGAGCCATGGACGATCCCGAGGCTTCGACCGTTGTGGGCGAGATCCAGTTCGCGCCTGCGCTCACGCCTGGTACCGGGACAGTGGCCGCGCCTGCTTACATCGACGGATGGATGATCCCAGCCGGTACACCTGAGGAGAACGTCGAGAAGATCTTCTTGGCCATCCTTGCCGCCACCGATATGGAGAGCCAGGAGACGGCTGCTGAGTTCGGGCTTGTGACCCGGACCGGCGTAAGCAATCCAAACGGGCCCCGCAATGCGGCGGCCGCTGAAGCCAGCCTGGTGAATGGTCGGGGAGTCGACCTCACTCACCCCGCGGCTGGTATCGCCCGGGCCAAGCTGGGCGAGGCGCTGGTCAGCATTCTCGACGGCACCCCGATTGAAGAGGCGCTGGCCGCCGCCGAAGAGGCGTATCTGGCCGAAGCCGAAGAACAGGGCGTGCTCTGATCCAAGCGAGGCTGTCGGAACCGACAGCGTAGAATCCCCCTCCGGCGGGGGGGGGGGGGGGGGGGCCCCCCCCCCCCCCGGGGGGGGGGGTTTTGTGGGGGGGCCCCCCCAGCAAAGGGGGGAGGAAAAAAAACCCACACAGGGGGGGA
>JAPPKI010000454.1 GCA_028820035.1 bacterium
TGGACCCCGACAGCTTGGCCGCCCGCTCCATGTCCAGCCAGCCGGCCTCCACCGCAAACTCCCAATGGGGCACCCGCTGGTGTTTGCCGTAGCCATCGGGGTCGAAGTTCTCCACCCGGAGCATTGGGTCGTCGCTCTCATCTTCGCCGTCGGGGGCATCAGGGGCGGGCAGGTTGGGGATGTGCAACAACAGGTCGTGGATCTCGGCAGCCACCGTGTCGGCCTCAGCGGCCAGGGCCTTACCCTGCTCGCCTAGCTTGCGGCTCTCGGCCGCGGCCTCGTCGGCCTCGGCGTCGCGGCCATCGCGTTTGAGCTGGCCCACCTGCTGGGACAGCTCTTTGACCTCATGGCGCATCGCATCGCGCTCGGTGATGAGATCGCGGTGGCGCTCATCTAGGACGGCCACCTGTTCAAGCTCAGACAGGTCGATCCCCCGGCGGGCCAATGCAGCCCGCACCGCGTGGTAGTCGGTGCGCACCAGGCGAAGATCGATCATCGAGACCCGTTGGAAGAGTTGGAGTCGTTGGAACCGGACGTGACCGGAACTCGGGTGTCGGCGGCGATGGGGCCTGAGGGAACGGTGGTTACCAAGCGCATCTGGGAATTGTCCCGCTGCTGCTTCCCGGCCCAGCGGAAGAACAGCACCCCGATCCACGTCCACAAGTACATGCCGCCCAACAGCTTCATGATGAGCCCGGCGGCTTGCTGGTCGGCCTGAAGGCCGATGCCCCACAGGCGAACATCGTGGTCATAGGCGCTGTACACCGCCCCCTGGGCGAAGGTCAAGAATCCGCCGGGCACGGTGGGCACCACCGACATCAAGAACAAGTAGACCATCTTGCCGGTAGGGCGCATGTGCAACTCGGGGATGGGGCCGCAAACCGGCAGCCACATCAGCATCGCCGAGCCAAACAGCAGCAGGGGGACGAAGTAGTGAAGGGCGCCGCTCTCCACCGAGGTGTTGACCACCCAGGGAATGTGGCTCACCGCCACCATGAAGTTGAACAGGATCCCGGCGGCCACCGGGCGGGCCAGCCGCTGCACCCAGACCCCCACGCTGCCGTCGCCGCTGAGCGCCAATCGGGCCAGCCATTCGGGAATGGAGGCCAACAGCAGCGGGGGCACCACCAGGGTGATGATCAGGTGCTGGATCATGTGGACCGAGTACAGGTACTCCTCGGAGATGTCGTGCATCGGCCAATCGCTGGCCACCCACAGCAACACCATCGCCCCGACGAAGGCCAGTTTGTGATGGCGGGCGAAGGGGGGCTCGCCGATGGGGGCGGCCTTGGGGGCGATGATCCGGGCCGCGTACCAGGCCATGGCAATAGCGGCCAGCAGGATTATCCACACCTCGGCATGGGGCTGGTACCGCCAGATATCGGTGTCGGCGGCAAAGGCCATGGCCGTCTACCAGAAGCGGAATGCGGTGAGCATGACCATGTAAACGGCCATTGCCAATATCAGACCGAAGACAAATAAGCGCCAGAAGATCGGAGAGTCGAACTTCAGGTGCATGAAGAAGGCCACCACCAAGAAGAACTTCAGCAGCATCATGATCACTAGCATGATGATGATGGCGGTGTCACCCCACCCGTGCACCGTCTCGAAGTAGGTGAACACCTCGAACGCGGTGAGCAGCGCGAGGTAGATGGCCACCTTGACATAAAGCCAGTTGGATGGATGGGCGTGCCCGCCCGCGGACGCGTGCTCCTCGGGTGCGTGAGCCGTGGGAGTGGCCTCGCGCATGGACTCGTCAGATGCGTGAGCCGTGTCGGCGGAGTCTGGGGTGACGGTGGCCATGACGAATCCTATTGCGGGAAGAGGTACACGATCGTGAAGATAACGATCCACACGATGTCGACGAAGTGCCAGTACAAACCGATGATCTCCACTGTCTCGGCCCGCTCCGGGCCGAGGTTGCCCCGCATCGACATCACAAGCAGCGACATCAGCATGACGATGCCGATGGTGACGTGAGCGCCGTGGAATCCGGTTAGGGCGTAGAAGGCAGAGCCGAACAGGTTGGTGGTGAACCCGAGGCCTTCGCTGTAGAAGGCGGTGAACTCGTACACCTGCCCGGCCACGAAGGTGACCCCCAGCGCGGCGGTGGCGGCCAGCCAGATGCGGTTGCCCCGCAAATCGCCCCGGGCGATGGATGACACCGCAAACACCATGGTCAGCGAGCTCATCAAAAGCACAAACGAGCTGACCGAGGTGAACGGGATGTCGAACACATCGTTGGGGCCGACGTCGTCGGGGCCGATGCGCCCCTTGTTGAACATGTAAGTGGAGATGAGCCCGCCGAACAGCAGGCACTCCGAGCCCAGGAAGACCCACATGGCCAGCTTCTCGTTGGACAAGCCTGTGCTGGTGTGGTGCTCCTCGGTATGAGCAGGCGCCTCGGCGGTCATTGTCTCAGCCAACGGTCGCAGCCTCCTCGGTCTCTGGCTCCTCGTTCCCAGCCGGCGCCGACTCGCCGTTGCCGCTGGGTCCGCCGTTGCTGTCGGGGTCGCCATGGTCGTCGCCGTCATCGTCGTCATGGCCATCGTCATCGTGGCCAGCGTCGTGGTGGCCGGCGGCGTCGGGGTCGTCGGCCGGCTCCAGAATCCAGCCGTAGATGGCCCCGATCAGGAACACCAGTCCGGCGGCGGCCAGCCACAAGTTGTAGATGATGCCGTAGCCCACCAGCAGGATGCCCCCGCCCAGAACGATGGGCCAGTAAGACGGAGACGGCAAATGCACGTTGGTGTTGCTGCCGTCGTGGGCGATCTCCGAGGTGGGAGCGGCCCTGACCACCCGGCCGCTCTCGTCCTTGCCGTACTTGCGATGCCAGAAGTGGTCGAGGCGGTCAACCTGAATGTCCTCGTCGAAGTTGTGCTCAGGCACCGGGGAGGCCGTCATCCACTCCAGTCCCCGGGCGTCCCACGGGTCGGGACCCACATCGGGCCGACCGGCCCGCCGCCAGTTCCGGGTGCTCACGTACACGTTCCAGAAGAACATGGCCACCCCTACGGCGATTACAAACGCTCCGATGGTGGCCACCATGTTCCAGAAGGCAAAGCCCTCGTCGGCCCGATAGGTGGCGATGCGCCGGGACATGCCCTGCAAGCCGAGGATGTGCATGGGGCCGAACGTGAAGTTGAACCCGATGAGCATCACCCAGAAGCTGGCCTTGCCCCACGCCTCGCTCAGCTTGTAGCCGAACGCCTTGGGCCACCAGTAGTAGAAGCCGCCGAACAGCCCGAGCAGCGCCCCGCCAAAGATCACATAGTGGAAGTGAGCCACGATGTAATAGGTGTCGGTTTGCTGGGTGTCGGACGGCGCAATGGCATGGGTCACCCCCGAGAGGCCGCCGATGGTGAACATCGACACCACGCCCACGGCGTAGAGCATGGGGGTGGTGAATCTCAATCGACCCCGGTACATGGTGGCCAGCCAGTTGAGGATCTTCACCCCGGTGGGCACGGCGATGAACATGGTGGACACCGAGAACGCCGCCACCGACAGCGGTCCCACGCCGGAGGTGAACATGTGGTGGGCCCACACCCCCCAGCCCATGAAGCCGATGGCGATGCCGGAGGCCACCATGAAGTGGTAGCCGAACAGGGGCTTGCGGGAGAACGTGGGGATGATCTCCGACACGATCCCGAAGGCGGGCAATATCAGGATGTACACCTCGGGATGGCCGAATATCCAGAACAGGTGCTGCCACAGCAGCGGATCTGCCCCGGCCTCCACGTTGAAGAAGTTGGCGTCCCACAGCCGGTCGAACATCAACAGGAACAGCGCCACGGTGATCACCGGGAGGGCGAACAGCAACAGGAACTGGGTGATGAGCAACATCCAGGTGAGCACCGGCATCCGGAAGAAGCTCATACCCGGCGTTCGCATGTTCAACACGGTCACAATCAAATTGATGGCGCTGACCAGCGAGGCGATGCCCAATATCTGTAACCCGACGGCGTAGAAATCGATGCCCTTGGAGGGCGAGAAGAGCAGCCCGGTGTTGGGGGCGTAGGCGAACCAGCCACCGTCTGGCGCGTTCTGGAACCAACCGCCGACAAGGATTGAGGAGGTGAGCAGCAGACCGCCGGCCAAAAAGCACCAGAAGCTGAAGGCGTTGAGGCGCGGAAAGGCCACGTCTCGGGCCCCCACTTGCAAGGGGAGCAGGTAGTTGGCGAAGGCGGCGGCCATGGGCATGATCACCAGGAACACCATGGTCACGCCGTGCATGGTGAACACGCCGTTGTAGGTGCCAGCCCCGATCACCGAGCCGTTGGGGGTAGCCAACTGGAGGCGGATGAACAGGGCCTCGGCCCCACCCACCAGGAAAAAGAACAGGGC
>JAPPKI010000466.1 GCA_028820035.1 bacterium
CCCCGACGGCGCAGTGGAACCCTCAACCTCCCGCAATTCAGCGGCGAATCCCCGGTCTTGCAAGAAACGGGCAGCGTCATTCGCGTTTTGGCCCACAACCCCGGGCACTGCCACCGGAACGGCCCCCGAACTTACCGTGAGCTCGATTTCCGCTCCCTGCTCCAGTTCATCCAGCGCCGCCGGGGATTGGGAGATCACCTCGTTGGCTTCCACCGATTCGCTGGCTACGAACACCTGGCTAACCACGAAACCGGCAGCCCGCAATTCACGGATCGCCGCCTGACTCGACAAGCTCACCACATCGGGTACAGCAACAAGCGGAGCGGGGGTCGTGGTCACCGCGGGTGGTGCCGACTCATTGCCATTGTCCAAGACGTTCGACAGCACAAAAAACACCAGCACAGCCACGGCGATGAAAATCACCGCAGCCGCGGTGTACAGACCAGCTCGAGATGAGGGCTCTAAGACGGTCACGGGGGGAGGCGAGGCCGCCGGAGGCTGCGGCGGGACCTCTGGAGGCGGTGGAGGCGGGCCTTGCTGGGCGCTTGTCGGTTTCTCAGCTTCTTGGGGTGGCGGGGGTGGAGCTTCCTTCTGGGCTTCAGCGGGCTGGTGGCGAGCAGATAGTTGGTGCCGACCTTCTCGATAACGCCGCAGATCCCGTTGAAGGTCTTTGGCCGTCGGATACCGCTGCGCCGGCTTCTTGGCCAGCAGCTTCATAGTGATGGCCTCAAGAGACTCCGGCAGCACAATTCCCAGCGACGATGGAGAGGGCACCGCTTGCTGGACATGCTTGTAGGCCACCGCCACCGAATTGTCGCCCGCGAAAGGAGGACGACCGCAAAGCATCTCGTAGAGCACGACTCCGAGCGAGTACAGATCACTTCGATGATCCAGGGAC
Source organism: bacterium (assembly GCA_028820035.1). Taxonomy (GTDB): domain Bacteria; phylum Actinomycetota; class Acidimicrobiia; order Acidimicrobiales; family Bin134; genus Poriferisocius. The sequence continues at coordinate 899 of JAPPKI010000466.1, forward strand.
TCCCCCTGGGCCTGTTCCGGCGAGAAATAGGTGGCTGTTCCCATCACAGAACCGGTTTGGGTGAGGTTCGCCTCCGCTCCCCCGAACGCGGCAATGGCAATGCCGAAGTCAGTCACCTTGACTTTTCCATCAGGCGACAGCAGTACATTGCCCGGCTTTACGTCGCGGTGGATTACCCCGTTCTCATGGGCACAGCCCAGTGCGGCGGCCACGTACATGGCGATTTCTGCGGCCTGCTCAGGAGCGAGTCGAGCGCCGCCCCAAAGCAACTCGGCCAAGCTCTTGCCCTCGATGTACTCCATGACGATGTAGTACGTGCCCTCTGCCGAACCCCAGTCGTATACCGCCACGATGTTGGGATGGTTCAGGTTGGCAGCCGCGGTGGCTTCCCGCCGGAATCGCTCCACGAAACTGGGATCGGTGGCGAATTCCGGAAACAGACGCTTGATGGCTACCGGGCGCGATAAGAGGGTGTCCTCACCGAGAAAAACATCGGTCATGCCGCCACGAGCGATCTGATTTCGCAATCGGTAACGACCGCCCAAAAGCTCCGGACCGTTGTCTGTCATGGCGAAAACAGCGTACTTCTTGACTTGCTCGATTTATGGTAGGGCTACGTCGACCACGTCTACGACAACCACCGTCACGTTGTCGCTTCCGCCATGCTGCAAAGCCTGGCTCACCAGCGCATCAGCAGCTTCTTTCGGAGACTCAAACTGGGACAAGATCGCGTGAATGTCCCGGTCGTGTACCTCATTGGTCAAGCCATCAGAGCAAAGCAGATAGCGATGTCCGCTCACTGGGGCCAGAGTCCAATCGTCAACTACCACCTTTGACTCAATGCCCAGAGCCCGACTGAGATGGTGCCGGTACTCATGGACTTCAGCTTCCTGCGGGGTGATCATCCCTGCTTTGACCATCTCCTGGACCACGGTGTGGTCTTCGGTCAGCTGGTGAAACCCGCTTTCGTCGCTACGGTAGGCCCGTGAATCGCCGACATTCACCAAGGCCAACGCCTCGCGGTGATCTTGTTCAACCACGGCCAGCGCACACAGAGTTGTCCCCATCCCCGACAACTCGCTGGTCGACATCGACTCGGCCAAGATCTCTTCGTTGGCTCGCTCCACTGCGTCCACCAGCTCACTCACCGTTGGCACCGGTGAATGACTTGTCCGGCGGCCAAATCGATGGCGGCGGCGGTCTCCGGTCCGAGCTTGAAGCGCAGCCTTGATTTCGGCTGCCAACGTCGCCACCGCCAAGGAAGACGCTTCCGCTCCCCCTCGATGGCCCCCCAACCCGTCGGCAACCGCGAAGAGTTCCCCTTCAACCAGCATCGAGTCTTCGTTCTTCTCTCGACGTCGGCCTCTATCGGTGGCTTGCCCCGCTTCTAGCCGGATCATCAGAGTTCCATGACCGTGGTGCCCCCCACTTAGCGGTGGACTATAACCACCGCCCGTGACGATTGGGAGTCGGTCTCAAAGCAGACTTGGCCTCGGCCATTCTCAGTTATCGATCTGATCTTCCGTCTTGTACGCTGACCACCCCGACGATCAGCGCGAGTGGCGGAATTGGCAGACGCGCAGGATTCAGGTTCCTGTGTCCGCAAGGACGTGGGGGTTCAAGTCCCCCCTCGCGCACGTTTGGGGCTCAGCCCACCGTTCCGTCGGGAGTAGGGGTAGGCACTTCGGTGACTGGAATAACCGGTGGCGGACCCCAGGCAATAGCCGCTTTGGAGAACCCGGCGGCCATGGCCACCGTTAGTGCCAGTTCAGCCAGCTCGGCCGGGGTGAACTCCTCGCCCAGCGCCGCTTGGTCCGCTGCGCTCAGCCCTGACGGGTCGGAGATCACCGCATCAGCCATTCTCAAGGCCAGCTTCAACCGGTCAGGCAGGTCGCTATCGGCGTAGCCATCTTCGATCTGGTCAACCAGATCTTCGGTGAGTCCCTGCTGCTTCGCACCTGCGAAGCGGAGGTTCTTTCAAATGTTGCAGTCGTTGACCCGGGCATTGCGAAGCCGGCCCACCTCCTTGGTGGCCTGGTCCAACTCCCCCTCGCTCCACAGCGTGCCGTAGAAGCGGTTGAACACCGCGAACAGCTCGGGCTGGTGGTCGAACAGCGACATACCCCCATCGGGGATAGCAATCCTGGTCATTCCATAACCCCTTTCAACACGGCCCGACTGCGGGCCAGGGCTTCGAACGTGGCAATGGCCGTGGTGAGTGCGGCCAATTCGGGTTCCGACAGATGAGCGTTTAGCTCGGCGCACAGCTCATCGGTCACTCCGTGGGCGTCCAGCACGTATTGCTCAGTGAATGCCAGCACAACCCTCTGTCGGTCGTCTTGGGGAGATGCGGCCAATGCCTCGCCGCTGATCATCTGGTCGATACGGGCACCGCAAAGTTTCAGCAATCCTGGATCCAGCCCCACTCCGCTAAGAGCCTGCACCAACTCCTCCAGCGGGCCGGCCACATGGGGATCCAAGGCGGCCAGGGGATTGTCGCTCGACGTCAAACCCATCTCGATCATCCGCCGAACATTGCCATCCACTGCTCGGCCGAGCGGGGCATGAACACATAGTTGGTTTGGCGGGTCTCGCCCATCGACGCCGACGGCTGGGGCGAGTACAGATGGCCGGGATACAGCGTCGCACTGTCGGGAACCCGGGCCAGGCGCTGCGTCAGGCTCTCGTACATTGCCGCCGGATCGCTCCCCGGCAGGTCGGTCCTCCCGCACCCCTCCAAGAACAGCGTGTCGCCAGCCACCAAACGCCCGTTGGTCAAAAAGCACTGGCTCCCAGGAGTGTGGCCCGGGGTGTGGATCATCTCAATGTCCACCTGCCCCACCGACAGCACATCACCGCTCTTGTGCAGACACAGATCGTCTTCCTCAATGCCGGTAGTCATGGTCACATAGCGGGCTTCGTCCGCCTGCACATGCACCGGAACCGACACCAGCTCCAGCAGCTCGGCCACCCCCGTGATGGAGAACTGCATCATCGACCCGCCCACATGATCAGGGTGGTAATGGGTGGCCAATACCCCGGTGAGCCGCATCCCGTCGGCCTCAACCAGATCCACAATCCCCTGGGGGTCATAAGCCGGGTCCACCACCACTGCTTCCCCCGTCTCCCGATCCCCAATCAGATAAACAAAATTCACCATCTGCCGGGCCATCATGTCCCCAACCGCCAAGTCCCGCCCCGACAAAAGCTGTCTGAAGTACAGCCGATCCTCATTCACAGCTTCGATACTAGGCAACGGGCTCGTCGTCTCCCTGCCGCCGCCATGCCTCCTCCGCCAACGAAACAACCTCACGAGCCGGCAACCCCAACAACTTAGAAGCTCGCACCGCCTCGTCATGCTCAACCTTGACTCTCCCCGCGCTCACCTTCACCCGAACCCGGCGCCCATCAACGTCCACTTCATGCTCCAACCGGGCCCGAGG
>JAPPKI010000107.1 GCA_028820035.1 bacterium
TCGGGTTTCGACAAGATGCTGCTGCGCGTCGGCGCGCGGCTCGCCCCCGCGCTTCCGGGGCTGGTGATGCCCATGGCCTCGGCTCGGATGCGCCAACTCATCGGGCATCTGATCGTTGACGCCAAACCGGATGCCATGGCCGAACACCTAGCTCACCGTGCCGGCGAAGGGTTCAGCATCAATTTGAACCTTCTCGGCGAGGCCGTGCTAGGCGACAGCGAGGCGAATCGCCGCCAGGACCAAGCCCTGCATCTGCTGCGACAGCCCTACGTCGACTACGTATCCGTAAAGGTCTCTTCAATCGTGGGACGACTCAACCACTGGGATCACCGGGGATGCCTGGATCGCGTGAAGCAGGCTCTTCGACCGCTGTTCGAAGCTGCCTCGGCCGCTGAACCCCCTTCCTTTGTGAATCTGGACATGGAGGAATATCACGACCTTGCACTGACAACAGAGGCATTCATGGAACTGCTGGACGAACCGGAATTCCACTCCTTGGACGCAGGCATCGTCTTGCAGGCCTATCTTCCCGACTCGTTTTCTGCGCTGCGACAGCTCGTGGGCTGGGCTACAGATCGCCACGACCGGCACGCTGACGGTGTGCCCGGCGGGAAGGTCAAGATACGCCTTGTCAAAGGGGCCAACTTGGCCATGGAAAGGGTTGAGTCGGCCATGCGCGGCTGGGAACAGGCCCCCTACAACACAAAACACGAGACTGACGCGAACTTCAAGCGATGCCTCGATTGGCTCATCACCCCGGAGCACATGTCGGCTGTCCGCCTTGGTGTCGCTAGCCATAATCTCTTCGACTTGGCCTTCGCCCGACTGCTCTCTCAACAGCGCGGAGTAGACGACCATGTGTACTTCGAGATGCTCGAGGGCATGGCCCCTTCCCAGGCTCGAATCGTCCGAGGCGATAGTGGGGGGCTCTTGCTCTACACGCCCCTGGTTGCGAAGAAGGACTTCGACGTGGCAATCAGCTACCTGTTCAGACGGCTTGAGGAGAACGCGGCCGAAGAGAACTTCATCCACCACCTGTTCACCATCACACCAGGCAGCGAATCCTTTGTGTACCAGGCAAAGCAGTTCCGCCGTGCGGTGGCTCACCGCTGGTCAGTGAGCGAGACACCCCGGCGGACTCAGAGCCGCGGCGGATCGCCCAATCCTCGACCCGCCGACGCGAAGCCCGGACTCTTCTCCAATGAGCCGGACACCGATCCTGCCCTTGCTCCCAACCGATCATGGGCAGCGCAGACCGTGCTTCGTGCCGAGGGCAGACCCAAACGGCCCGTCGTCTGTGCCCCGGAGGCCATTGAAGCCGCCATATCTCACGCGCACGCCGGACAAGTCGAATGGGCCGGTCGCTCAACCGGCGAACGGCGCAAGATATTGCATTCGGTAGGCCAGGAGATCTCACGCCGACGCGGCGATTTGATCGCTGCAATGGTGGGAGAGGCTGGCAAGACGTTCGCCGAAGCTGATCCCGAGGTGTCCGAGGCCATCGACTTCGCCCGATATTACGGCGACCTAGCATTGGACCTGGACACGCCGTCGGAAGCCCAGTTTAAGCCGCTGGGGACCGTCGCGGTCATCCCGCCCTGGAACTTCCCGGTGGCCATACCGGCTGGCGGAGTCGCCGCGGCCCTCGCTGCCGGAAACACGGTGGTGCTCAAGCCGGCTCCTGAGACCCCCCGGTGCGCAGAGGTGTTGGCCGAGTGCTTCTGGGCTGGCGGCGTGCCGGATTCCGTGTTGAAGTTCATGAGATTGCCAGACAACGAGTTAGGCCGCCACCTGATCACCCACCCCGGAATTGGCGGTGTCGTCCTCACCGGCGCCTACGAGACCGCCGAGCTGTTCCGATCATGGTGCCCCGAGCTGAGGCTCTTTGCGGAGACATCCGGCAAGAACGCATTGATCGTCACACCCAACGCCGACATCGACCTCGCAGTCGAACACCTTGTGCAATCGGCCTTCGGCCACAGCGGCCAGAAGTGCTCGGCGGCCAGCCTCGCGATCTGCGTGGGCGATGTCTATAGATCGCCACGATTCCGGCGTCAGCTCGTCGACGCGGTTACCAGTCTGGCCGTCGGCGCATCTACCGATCTCGCAACCGATATGGGCCCGATGATCCAAGAACCCACGGGCAAACTCCTGAGAGCCCTCACGCAACTTGACGAGGGAGAGCATTGGCTGGTCGAGCCCCGCCGGATAGATGAAGCGATATGGTCGCCAGGAATCCGTGTCGGGGCGAAGCCGGACTCCTGGTTCCACCGAACCGAGTGCTTTGGCCCAGTACTGGGATTGATGGCCGCATCAGACCTCAAGGAGGCCATCGCGATTCAGAATTCGTCCCAATACGGACTGACCGGCGGGATCAGCAGCTTGGATGAAAATGAGATCGATTTCTGGCTGGACCGCGTAGAAGTAGGCAACGCCTATGTCAATCGTTCCATCACTGGAGCCATAGTCAGACGGCAGCCCTTCGGGGGCTGGAAGCGATCGACAGTCGGTCCTGGCGCCAAAGCCGGAGGGCCAAACTACGTTGCGCAATTCGGCACATGGCACCCAGTAGGCGCTGAGCCGGGAAGTGAGCAATGGCTATCGGCAGCGCGCACCAGCGATGAGACAGCCTGGCGGTACGAATTTTCCCAGCAACACGACCCCACGGGTCTGTTCTGCGAGTCAAACGTCTTCCGCTATAGGCCGTTGCCTCGCATAGCAGTCCGGGCTGAACACTCCACCGGTCTGGAAGAAGCGATTCTGGGTCGGGTCGTCGCCGCGGCCCGACAATGCGAAGTCGAAACCGTGATCTCACTTGGGACAGACGAAACAGCCGAGGAGTTTGCCAAGCGATTGCCAGATATCGGCGTGGAAAGGGTCAGAGTGATCGGACCAGTGGCACCGGAATTGCGCACCGCTGCCAACGCAGCAGGAATCCATATTGTGGACAGCCCGGTGACCGGTGAAGGGCGCATCGAACTCCTCCACTACTTGCGGGAGCAAACGATCAGCCGCACCATGCACCGCTACGGAAACCTGGTCTGAGCAACAGCTCAGCAATAGGCAGCCTTGCTAGCGATTCGGGTCTCCCTGAGCAACCAATAGCCGTGATTGCGAACTGGCAGAAAGCCGATGATGGAACACCTGCTCAGTGTCAAGAGTGTCACCATCGGTCAAGGGAACCGCCGTCCCATCAGCGTCACAAACAACTGAGCCACTGAGAACATGAATCAACACATCGGCCCGCGCCGAGTTCTCGATTTCGTGAATGTCTCCCTTATCAAGATGAACGAAGGAGATGCCTAGATCCAGATTCTGATGGGATAACACCTCAGATAGACCTTCTGAAACGCCTGTAATGCTGCCTCGGTACACATGGTGGCCCCCAATCCGGGGAAGAAGCTCAGTGATTGTGAGGTCAAGTGCCCGCACGATCCTCAGCAATACAGGAAGAGAGACGCCACACACGCCGCTCTCAATGTCACTTAAGTGGCTCGTCGAAACTTCGGCGTCGGTTGAGACTTGACGCAAAGATCGCCCCAGTTCATTTCGTCGTTCAGCCAGCCTCGCTCCGACTTCCTGGCTTATCCCCTCAAACGAGTTGCGCCCTCCCCCAGAGTTGGCCATATCGGGCAATCCTACTCCTCGTCCTATTCTTGTTTGGTTGGCCACCAGGGATCGCTAGCCGTCAGTCGCTGAATGTCTGAATCTTCAGGTGGCGGGCCATGGCTGAGCCCGCGGGGCCGAGCAGCATCTGAGCCCGCAGGTTGCGCTTGTGGAACAGCGTGACCAGGGCTTCGTCGTAGCTGTCGGTGTCGGCGTTGGCCAGCACGAATTGCTCGAGCTCGGCCTCGCCCGCCAGCCATGACTCCGGGCGGTGGCCCAGAAGCTCGTGGAGGTCGTCCAAGTCGGCCTCGGACACGTCGTCGCCGATTTCGTCGATGCGGGCCGCGTGGCGGGCCATGCGGAACATGGTGCGCAGCTTGTAGCGCAGGTATTCGTCCTCGATCTGCACGGTGCGCAGGTTGCGCACCAGGTGGTTGAGCACCACCTCGGCTCGGGACTCCCGAGGCTCGGGCATCTCCACTTCGGGCAGTTCCACGTCGAGGATCTCGGCCAGGGCCTCGGTGGCGAACAGGTTGGTCTCGTAGCACCACTGGAGGTTGGTCATCAGGTCGGAGTCGGGGGCCGGTTCTCGCAGCGCAGCGCTGAAGGGGAGTTGGTTGGAGAGGGTGAACATGAAGTGGTGGCGCTGGATGGCGTCCAAGTCCACCGGTTCGCCGGCCAGCTCGCCGTAGCGGTCGTACAGCTTGGCGAAGTTGCCGAACCCGA
>JAPPKI010000177.1:0-3207 GCA_028820035.1 bacterium
GCTACCAGCCCTATTGGCGGGGGAGAGAGAGGAAAAGGGACTGTAGGAGGAGGGGTTCGTTGGGGTTTCTGACTAGGCAGGCGTGAGTTTCGCGGATGGGGGTTATGGCGGCGACGGCTTCGGGGGCGTGGTGCCCGTCGGCCATTTGTTTGCGGTAGAAGGCGGCCAGGGTGGCTAGGCCGAAGCGGAGTTCGTCGGCTCGCAGGAGGCGCTGTTCTCGGCGGTGGCGGGCGTCCATTTCCCGGCGTAGGCGGGCTTGGGCACCCACGTCGGCTTCAATTCGGGCCAGGTCTTCGGACTCGGCTTGCTGACGAGCGGTCAGGGGGGCTTGGGCTTCATCGATGAGCGATCGCAGTTCGTCGACCAGGGCCGACACGGTGGCACCGGTGCCGTCTAGCCGGGCTGGCGCCGCGGCCCACGCCCGGCGACGGGCGCCGAGGCCTTCGTCGGTGGCCAGCAGCCGAGCCCGGCTCACGTCACCAGCAGCGGCGGCCACGATGTCGTCTAGGCCCTCGGAACTCACCCCCTCGCGCTCGAGAATGCGGCGCACATCATCGTCGGGCACCGGGTCGAACTCCACGATGACGCAGCGGGAGGCCACGGTGGTGTGATCGGGGGGGATCTCCTCGCTCAGCAGCACGATGACCGCAGTGGGGGGCGGCTCTTCGATGGTCTTGAGCAGACTGGCCACGGCTTCGGGCTCGGCGGTTTGGAACCGGTCGCAGACGATCACCTTGAGGCGGCCTTCCACCGGGCTGCGGGACGCCTCAAAGATGATCTCGTCGGCCTCGGCCACCCTCAGAGTCCGGCCCTCGGGCTCGTGGATGGCCACGTCAGGGTGGCGGCCAGCCAAAGCCAAGCGACGGCTTCGGGCATCGTCTCCGATCAGCGCGGCGGCAAAGGCCAAGGCGGCGGTGCGCTTGCCGGTACCCCGCGGTCCGCAGAACAAATAGGCGTGCACCGGCTGGGCCGCAGCTGAGGCCAAGAGCTCGGCTACCCGGGGCTGTCCTTCCAACTCAGCCCAGACGTCGTCAACGGCATCGTCGATACCGGGCAGCGAGTCGCCCGGAGAATCGGAGCGCCGTTCATCCTGGCTCAGCAGGTCAGACACCGAGTCGATCCCGAACCGCGGCGTACACCGCTTCAGCCACTTCGTGCACCGGTCGGCCTCCGTCGACCACCACCCACTGTTCGGGGTTCTGCTCGGCCAAGGTCCGGAACCCGTCGAGCACCCGCTGGTGGAACTCGGCGTCCTCGGCTTCGATTCGGTCGCCAGGCGATGACCGACGGGACCGGGCCACCTCCTCGGACACCACCAGCAGCACGTTCAGGTCGCTTTGGAGGCCGCCGGTGGCAAAAAGCGACAGGGCCAAGACTTCGTCCACCCCCAAGTGGCGTCCGAAGCCCTGATAAGCCAGCGACGACCCGATGAACCGGTCGGTGACCACATGAATCCCCGCATCCAAAGCAGGGCGGATCACCTCGGCGACGTGCTGAGCCCGGTCGGCGGCCATCAGCAGGGCCTCGGCATGGGGCGACAGCGCCAGCTCGGGCGAATCCAACACCAGCGAGCGAATCCGGGCACCTGAATCAGTGGCGCCGGGTTCGAATGTGAGCTTGGCCCCCAGCCGCTCAGCCAGCAGCTTGGCCTGCGTACTCTTGCCCACGGCCTCACCGCCTTCGAAGGCAATCAGGCGGCCGGTCATGACTTGGCCCCTCGCCTGGATACCAGGGTCAGGAAACCAGCAGCCACCATGATGAGGGCGGCCAGCCACAACGTGAGGCGGACGCCGGGGATGATCACGTCAAAGCCGAGGATGTTCACATCTTTGTCGAAGAACTTGTCCGACAGCCCGTTCAGGAACAGGGCCAGCGCGGGGCCGAGCAGCAGGGCGAGCATCACCGATGACCGCACCAGCGTGAAGAGCCCGGCAAAGACCCGAGCCCGCAACTCCTCGGTGGCGTTCTCCTGGAGAAGGGTGATACCCAGCACATAGACCGTTCCCGCGCACACGCCGAGCCCGCCGACGAGCAGGGCTGATCCGAGCAGCGTCCACATCGACGTAGCGACAAAGAGGCAGATGCCGGCCCCGAACACCGCGGCTACGAAGATCCGCTCTTTGTGCAACTGGCTCTGCCTCGCGGCCAATCCGGCAATTCCCAGAGCCACGCCGATTCCCAGAGCCACCATAAAGGTGAGGAACCCATCACCACCATCCACGTTGAGCACATCTTCAGCAAACACCGGACCCAAGGGAATGATCATCCCCCCGCCGATCAATCCCACCGCGAGGGCGACGTTTACCGTCCGAACGGTGGGGTTCACGAAGATGAAGCTCCAGCCTTCCCGGAGGTCTTGAAAGACCTGTTCAGGAGCCCACAGCCGGGTTGAGTCGTCGGGCTGAGCAACGGTTGATCGAGGGCCCCGAGGCAGGGCGAGTCGAGAGATGATCGCCGCGGCCACCGCGAATGACGCGGCATCGAGGTAGAACGCAATCGACTCTGTGTCAATGCGCAAGAAATCGACGGCGCCGATGTCGTCGATGACGTTGGCCAAATCAGCGAGGCCGATGAAAATGCCCGCGGCAATCGGAAATGTGCCATAGGCGGCAACCAGGGAGAGGGAGTTGACTGCGGTCAGCTTCTCCCGGGGCACCAAATTGGGTACCGAGGCCTCTTTGGCCGGGGCCCACAGCAGGGCAAACCCCTCCAGGATCAGCGAGGCCAGGACGAGCTGCCAGACGAAGTCCACAAACGGCAGCCAGAGCAAGGTGGCGGCCCGGCCCAGATCGCACACCACCATCGTCCGTTTGCGATCCCAGCGATCCACCAGCACTCCGGCCGCCGAGCCGAAGACGAGCCCGGGCAAGAAGCGGGCGATCATCACATAGGCCACCGAGGCCTCAGGGGTGCCGCCGCCGACGCGGTTGGCGGTGATGAGGATGGCGAACAAAGCCAGCCAGTCGCCGCCGGAGGAGAAGATCTGGGCAATCCACAGCCTGAAGTACTGGGCGCTGCCGAAAATCCGGTCAACTCGAGCAGAGGCAACCGCAGAGGACTCGTCAAAAGCCATACCGGGCCGCCTCCACCCGCTCAGGGTAGCTACTGGCCTACGATTCCGACCCAGACGACGGCTTTTTCTTTGCCGCCCCCGACTTGGCCGCAGTCTTCTTCTTGGCCGCCCCCGACTTGGCCGCAGTCTTCTTC
>JAPPKI010000177.1:3217-4332 GCA_028820035.1 bacterium
CCGTGGACTTCCGATGAGCCGCGGGTTTGCCGCCACCGGCAGCCACTTTGTCCCGCCGGACCTGGAGCAGCTCCGCAGCCCGCTCCACGGTGAGGGCTTCCACCGAGTCGCCCTTGCCCAGCGAGGCGTTCACTTCGCCGTCGGTCACATAGGGGCCATAGCGACCGTCCTTTACCACCATCGGCTTGTCGGTGGCCGGATCGGGGCCCAGGTCGCGAAGGGGCGGCTTGGCCGTCTGGCCTCGTCGCCGACGGGGCTGGGCCAGCAGCTCCAAGCACTGCTCCAGGGTGATGGTGAACAGTTGATCCTCGGATTCGAGGCTCCGATTCTCCTTGCCCTTGCTGAGGTACGGCCCGTAGCGCCCGTTCTGAACCACAACCTCGGTGTCGTCGGCGGGATCGACACCCACCACCCGAGGCAGCGAAAGCACCTTGAGGGCCTCTTCCAGGGTGACCGTGTCGGGCTGCATGTCGGCCAGCAGCGATGCCCGCTTGGGCTTTTCCCCGCCGTTGGCTGGATCTTCGCCAACTTGGACATAGGGGCCGAACCGGCCGGTGCGCACAACCACCGCCAGGCCGGTTTCGGGGTCGTCGCCCAGGGTGCGGTCGCCAGACGGCGCCGCGATGAAATCCAGCGCCCGATCCAAGGTCAGCTCATCGGGGGGCAGGTCGTCGGGAAGGCTGGCCCGATCTTCGCCGCGCTGCACATAGGGCCCATAGCGCCCGACCCTGACCACCACTGGCTCACCGCTTTCGTCGGCGCCGATGGGAATGGAGTTCACCGCCCGAGCGTCGATGTCGCCCAAGCGATCAGACACCGCGGTGCGAAGCCCGTACTTGGCCACACCGTGGGCAGACTTGTCGTCAAGCTCGCCATCGGCAGGCCCGAAATAGAACCTGCTCAACCAGGGAATGGACTCACGGTCGCCCGAGGCGATGCCGTCGAGATCATCCTCCATGCGAGCGGTGAAGGCGTAGTCCACCAGGTTGGGAAAATGCTGCTCCAGCAGGCTGACCACCGAAAACGCCGTGAACGAGGGCACCAGCGCCGAGCCCTTCTTCCACACGTAGCCCCGGTCGACGATGGTGTTCATGATGCTGGCGTAGGTGGACGGA
>JAPPKI010000200.1 GCA_028820035.1 bacterium
CGTCTGAGGTGATGCGCAACATCCTGGGCGAGCGGGTGCTGGGCTTGCCCAAGGAACCCGGAGTGAACAAGAACACTCCGTGGAGCGAGATCCCCCGCAACTGAAAGCCGTTAGCTGAATGCCAGCAAATGAATGCCAGCAAATAAGTGGGAGTGCCCGATGGTTGAAGCCCAACACATGCGCCAAGTGATGGAGCGGTACGCCGCCGCCGTGAGTGCCGGTGACAAGGAGGCCATTGTGTCGTTCTATGCCTCCGACGGCTCGTGCCAGGTGCCGGTGGGCGGGCCGGTACACCAGGGCATCGACGCCGTACGGGCCTTCTATGAGGGCAACGAGCTGGCCGAGACCCTGGTATTGACCGGGCCGGTTCGGGTGGCGGGCAACGAGGCAGCGGTACCGATGGTGGCCCAGGTCTGCTTCGACGGGGTGGACTACGAACTCGATGTGGTGGATGTGGCCGTGTTCAACGACGACGGCCTGCTGACCTCGCTGCGGGCGTACTACTCGCTCGACGATCTGCGTGCTGTTTGACCAGTTGAAGAAATGGCGGCGGTGGCTGCTGTGGCTGGCTGCGCTCGGGCTGCTGCTGGGTTGGAGTCTCACATGGGCGCTGGATGCACCGCAGCGGCCGGTGCTGGCTGAGCGCGACCAGATCCGATCCGCCGCGGTTCACATCAAAGGCACGGCCTGCGGCCAGTTCAGTGAAGGAAGCGGGTTTGTCGTCGAAACCGGCTTGGTGCTCACCAACGCCCATGTGGTTGCCGGGGTTGAGGAGATCACTGTGACCGGGCCTGACGGCGAGGCAGCAGTCGGGGAGCTGGTGGGATTCGACGCTGGCCGGGACATTGCCGCGATCTCCGTGTCGGGTCTGGATGTCTCACCGATTGTGCTGGCGCCGATGGTTGCCGCTGAGGCCGACGTGGGTGATGCCGCCACCGTTGATCGCGACGATGGCTTGGAGTTCGTTCCATTCACGGCAAAACGCAGGATCTGGGCCAAGGGACGCGATTTCTACGGGCAAGAAGCAGAGAAACGCCGAGTACTCGAAGTTCGCTCTCTGTTGGCCGCGGGAGATTCGGGGGCCGCGCTGGTGAACGTAGACGGCCAGGTGTGGGGAATGGTGTTCGCCGTCGCCCGGGGAGAGCGCGACCAGGGCTACGCCCTCGATGTGGTTGAGATCGCCGAGTTCCTTGCCGTGATCAACCGAGAGCCACTCCCGACCCCACCCTGTCGGACTCTCTAGGGACGACCCCAGGGGCTAGTCTCATTCGATGCCTGTGGACTTGGACGAGCTCCTGTCACCAATGCACACCGCAGTGGTCACTATGGAATGCCAGCGGGGAGTGATCGGCGATATGGCCTCCATGGGGGGCTTGCGGGATGTGATGCTCGACCGGGGCGCCATCGACGCCGGGGCCCGATTGTGCGCCGGTGCCCGAACCGCCGAGGTGCCGGTGGTGCACTGCCTGGCCCATTTCCGGGAAGATCGAGCGGGGAGCGTGGCCAACTGCCGGATGCTGGCCGCTTCAGCCAAGATGAGCGAGCAGACCGGCGGATTGCTGATCGGGTCGGAGTCGGCCCAAGTCATCCAGGAGTTCGACCCGCAACCATCCGACATCGAGATCGCCCGCTGGCACGGGATGTCGCCGTTCATGGGGACCTCGCTCGACCAAACCCTGCGAAATCTCGGGGTTACCACGGTGGTGGCCGCCGGGGTGTCACTCAACGTAGGGGTGATGGGCCTCGTGATCAACGCCGTTGACCTTGGCTATCAGGTGGTGCTGGCCGGCGATGCGGTAGCCGGCATCCCAGCCGACTACGGCGACGCGGTGATGGACAACACCATGGCCTTTCTCACCACCATGGTCACCGTGGACGACATTGTGTCCCGATGGGCATGACCGCAGATCACGCCATTTCCGCAAGCAACAAGGCAGTCGTAGAGCGCTTGGTGCGCGACATTGTGAACGGCGGGCAGATTGACTTGCTCGATGAGGTGCTGGCCGATGGCTTTGTCGCCCACGGCGTGGGGACCGGCCCCTCCGGCCCTGACGGAATGCGCCGCCTGATCACCACCTGGCGTACTGCATTCCCCGACTGGCAAGACAATATCGACGAGATGGTGGCCGAAGGCGATCTAGTGGTGCTCAAAATCTCGGCTCAAGGCACTCACGAGGGTCCTCTACTAGGCATCGAACCCACTGGTGAAGCAGTCCAGTGGGGCATGATCGAAATGGTGCGCCTGGCCGATGGCAAGATCACCGAGCAATGGGGCTATTCCGACTTTGCCGAAGTGGTTCGACACCTCCGTAAAGTGGCGGCGTCGCAGTCCGAACAGCAATCTGAACTGGAGGCTTGACAATGTCCGATACCTCACCCGTCCCCGATTACGCCCAGCTCATGCGGCTCGACGGCAAAGGCTTCATCGTGCTCGGTGCCGGACAGGGAATGGGTCGACAGTCATCCCATGCGCTAGCCCAGATGGGGGCCAAGGTGTTCTGCGTAGACCTTGAGCAGGATCGGGCTGACCAAGTGGCCAACGAGGTGAACGGCATCGCCAGGGTGGCCGACATCACCAAGCGGGAGGACGTTCAGGACTTGGTGGACGAGGCCGGTCAGGCCATGGGATCGATTGACGGAATCGTGGACATCGTGGGGGTTTCCGGATGGTCCGGGGTGCTGGATATCGATGATGCCGAGTGGGACTGGCAATTCGACATGGTGCTGCGCCACGCCTATCTCATCTCGCAGATCGCCGGACGGGCCATGAAGGAGACCGGCGGCGGCACGATGGTGTTCATTGCCTCAGTCAGCGGGCTGACTGCGGCGCCCAACCACGCCCACTACGGGGCGGCCAAGGCCGGGTTGATGGCGTGGATGCAGTCGGTGTCCATCGAGCTGGCCCCCTATGGGATCCGGGCCAACTGCGTGGCCCCCGGAACGATCCTGACCCCCCGCATGGAGGCGCTATTCGACGAGGAGCGAAAGGCGATCAACAACGCCGCGGTGCCGATGGGGCACATGGGGGTGCCGTCGGACATCGCGGGGGCAGTGCTCTTCCTGTCGGCGCCCATCTCCGGTTTCATTTCCGGTCGCACCTTGGTGGTCGACGGGGGCGTAGATGCCGACTTCCCTTACGACCCCATGTAGATACGGGATAGATACACTGTGTCTATGGCGGATGACGTGAGCGAGCCCGAGAATCGGATCGTTGTCGGAGTGGAGGGTTCGGGCGGGGCCCGGGCCGCCCTCCGTTGGGCCATCAAGGAGGCTCGTCACCGCAACGCCTTCGTTGATGTCGTGACGGCCTATTCCACCACCTATGTGCCTGCTTCGCCCGACTTCAACTACGTACCGCTGGACCCCATCGACTTGGAGGTTGAGGTCAAGCGGATGCAGGACAGCATTATCGACGAGGTTTTGGCTGAGGTGGACGCCCAAGGGGTGGAGATCAGGCGCCGCATGCTTCGGGGTCGGGCGGCCGACACGCTGATCGCTGAATCGGTCAATGCGGCCATGCTCGTTGTGGGCTCACGGGGCCGGGGTGGTTTCCGGGGACTGTTACTGGGGTCGGTCAGCCAGCAGATCGCCCAGCACGGCAGCTGCCCCGTGGTGATCGTCCGCCCCGACCTGCCGACGTAGTCTGCCTTCGCACAATTTGACCAGATGGCTTCATCTAGCCCGTTTCAAAGTGCTCGAGCAATCCCGTGAGTTCGTTGAGAGGAACAAGTTCGCAGCCTTGGCGCGACTGTCGCTCGCTGCCCCCGTACACCAGAGCCCTGGTCGATATGTCGGGAATCAGTTCTCCTACGCGGTTCAGCGAGCCGAAGTGCTCAGAGGCCACGGTGGCTCCAGATTTAGCTTCTATCGCGCCAATGCCGCTGGCTGACTCGTAGAGAAGGTCGCATTCCAGTCCGCTGGAATCGCGATAGAACGAAAGGCGAGGCTCGAGACCTCGGTTGTAACGGTGCTTCACCGCCTCTGCTGCCACGAGATTCTCGAAAAGCGCACCGCGCAGATGGTGGGTGGTCATCTGCATCGGACTCTCGATTCCCACCAGGTAGCTAGCCAGGCCGACATCATGGAAATAGAGCTTGGGCGACTTCACGAGACGCTTTTTCAGGTTGGCATGGAACGGGCTCAACAGGAAAACGATGTAGCTGGCCTCCAGAACGGTCAGCCACTGCCGGACAGTCGTGTGGGATACACCGGCGTCTGAACCGAGCGAACTCATGTTCAAGAGTTGGCCTGTGCGTCCTGCGCACAGCCGCACAAACCGTCGGAACGTGGAGAGGTTCTGAAGTTCAATGAGCTG
>JAPPKI010000113.1 GCA_028820035.1 bacterium
ACCGGCACGATCTGGTCCACCCCCTGCACGATGGCGTAGTTGTTGAACATGCCGCCGCTGGAGGCGCACACCCCCATGGAGATCACCCACTTGGGCTCCATCATCTGGTCGTAGATGCGGCGCAAGATGGGTGCCATCTTCTGGGAGACCCGGCCGGCCACGATCATCAGGTCGGCTTGGCGGGGAGAGGCCCGGAACACCTCCATGCCGTAGCGGGCCAGGTCGTAGTGGGCGCCGCCGGTGGCCATCATCTCGATGGCGCAGCAGGCCAATCCGAAGGTGGCCGGCCAGCAGCTACGAGCCCGAGACCACTTGACCAGGTCTTCGAGCTTTCCGGTCACGAAGTTGTGGTCGACTCCCTCGAGCCCCCGGTCGGCGATGGCCTTGGGATCACCCACGAGCGGCAGCTTCATTTGTGGCCCCCCCGCCGTTGCCTGCGCTCCCGAAGCCTCATGCCGCCTCCTCCGGGACGCTTCTGCCGTCCAGGCCCACCCGGCGGATGGTGGTGTCACTGGTGCGGCGGGCCGACACCTGGGGATCACGCCGCCACATGGGGCGGGAGGGGCCCCAGTCGAGGGCGCCGTTGCCAATCAGGTAGACGAACGACTCGAACACCGCCAGGGCGAAAATACCCATGGCCACCAGTCCGAACAGCCCCAGTCCCCGGTAGGACACCGCCCAGGGGTACAAGAAGATGATCTCGATGTCGAAGACGATGAAGATCATGGCGATGAGGAAGAATCGAACCCCGAACCGCTCTGGGGCGTCGGTGCTCTCTCCCACACCGCACTCGTAGGGGGCCAGCTTGGCCTTGGTCTGACGCCGGGGCGCCAACAGCCGGGAAGCGCCGAAACTCAAGGCGGCGAACAGCACGGCCAAAACCCCGAGGGCGAAGATCGGCAGGTATTGGCCGGTCATCGCGGTCTACCCCGAACCCTCGCCTTCCAGGCGACGGCGGACTTCCAGATCGCGGGTGTGGAGCATCAAAAGAGAGGCCAAGAACAACAGACCGGAGCCGATGGTCACCAGAATACCGGGCAGACGGAACCGGCCCAGATTGCGGCGGAGCAGCACCGAGATGACCGGTTCGTTGGGATCGACCTCTGCGGGGGGCGGTGCCTGTCCGGCCACCGGCGTCTTGTAGATCGAGCGCTGGACCTGTACCACCGTGTAGTTGGTGGGGTGGCGGGGCATGGCGCTGGTGATGATCTTGTTGCTGACCCGCTCCCACACCCCGTTGTTGAGCCGGTCCGGCTTGCCTCCCTGCTGGAAAGCGTCGAGCACCACGAAGGTGTTGCTCTGGGGGTCGGTGGGATCGAAGCCCAAATCGGCGTGAGCCAGATAGTCGCTGGCCGCGGTGATGGCCTCTCCGGCAGCTTGGGTGGTCTCCAGATTCCAGTCGCCGATATCCAACCAGCCTCGGAGCTCGACCTCCTCGGTGAGCTCGGGGGCAACGCCCTTCAGCTCGCTCAGGGTGAGGTCTTCGTTGCGAATGCGCTGTTCGTCGGCCAGGCGCTGCACTTCGCCTTCGACCTCTTCGCCAGTGAGCTTGCGGGGGTCGTCGGTGGCTAGAGCGTCGTTGAACGCGGTGACCTCAGCGCGAATGGTCCCCGCGTCGATGGAGTCCAACTCGGCCTTCTGCTGGCTGTTGCCCAAAACGCGGACTACCTGGATGGCTTTGGGTAGGCAGTCTTGGTCACCCAACTCTTCACAGGTCACCGGGTTGGGCAGGTCATCGAGGATGGTGGGCGGCGGGTTGGCCTCGTTGTCCGTCACCGATGGGTTGCCGATGTGGATGGCCTGCACCTCCCAGGTGGGCCGGGCCCCCTGGAGACCTATGCCGTACAACGACCAGATGAACGCCATCATCACCGTCCATCCGAAGATGGCCGAGATGGCGATGAGGGTGCCGAGGCGGAAGCCGGTGTTGGTGGAGATGATGAGCCACACTGATCCCATAAGGATGGCCGAGCCCAACAGCACCGTCAGCAGGCCGCGGATCTCATTGTCGAACGAGATTGCAGCCAGTGTGTTCACCGCGGCGAGAACCGAGCCCATGCTCACAACCCCCGCTCGTAGGCCACGATGTCGGCGATCTGTGCGGCTGTCAGCGTGCCTGGTCGGACATTGCCGTCTTCCAGCGTGCAGAAGCCGTGTATGGCGCTGCGCTCACTGGAGTCCCGGTCGCCCACACACACGCCGAAGGCCGGCATCTGGCCCCCGCCGTCGCCCTGGCCGAAGTTGCCATAGCCGATGCCCTCTTCAGAGCCGATAGTGACGAAGCCCGCGTGACCCTCGGCAGTGTCGAACTGCCGGAGAGTGGCCCCGTTGGTGAGATTGGGCCCGAACGCCCCGCCGCCAGGGATGCCCGCTGGGATCAGGCTGCCCAATCGGGCAATTTCCGCCGCCTCTTCGGGGGAGCCTTTGGCCAACACCACCGGGCCTCCGCCGGGGGTGGACTCGGGTCCGGTGAACCGCCACGAATCCCTGGGAGTGTGGCACCGGGCGCAGCCGTATTCCCCGTTGTTGAACAGCAGCTCACCCCTATCGGGCGAGGCCAGATTTCGGATGTGCTGCTCGCTGGTCTCTCGGATCTCCTGCTCCACCGCGGCCAGGTTCCGGGCCGCGGCCTCCGCAGCGGCCTCGTCGGCCCCCGCGGCACTCACGACGTCGTTGGCGGCATCGAGCCGGCTTTTAAGGTCAGGGTCGGCCGCAAACACGTCGTTGCGCACTTGGAGCACGATGCCGTCCAACACCTCTTGCTCTACTTGATCGGGGTCGAGTTGGATGCTTTGGATGTACTGGATGAGCTCGTCCACCTGCTGGGTGGTGAGCGGACCGCCGCCGGGGGCACCCCAGGCCTGCATAGGGGTGGGAGGCCGGCCGTAGTTGAGAATGTGGCGCACTTCCTCCTCAGAGAAGCGGTAGAGCACGGTGGTGAGGGCGGGAACATCCCACTCGATGGCGGCGATGAAGTTGCCGGCGTCGTCGGTGATCGACGTGGCGGTGGTGCCACCAAGGCCGCCGCCGCCGTGGCAGCTTGCACAGCGCTCTTCGAACTGCCCGGCGCCCCGGCTGGTGAACTGATCCCGGGAAAACTCCAAATAGCCCTGCTGGCGCCCGGGCTCGCCCAGCCAATAAAGGGGCAGGGCCACGCCGATAATCACCAGGGTGACCAGGCCGCTGACCAGGGCAAGGTCGAGCTTGGAGGTTTCCAGCTCCTCATCGCTCAGATAAGGCTTGCGGTTGGGGGCCAGCTCCACCTCCGAGCCCCTCTCGCCGCGGCCCGACCACAACACGTTGTAAATGAGGTAGATGGCAAAGCCCACGATGGCCACCACCGCGATGGCCATGCCCAGGTTGCGCTGGGTTGAAGCGGCAAGCAGGTGCATCAGTGCGATGCCCCCCCGAGACAGCTCGGCCCTTCAGGCTCTTGGCCAGTGGTGTTCACCCCGATGGGCGGCCCCTGGATAACGGTGCCAGTACGGATGATGAACTCGCCTTTGGAGTTCACCGACATGGCGAACCGGTCCATGCCCCGGGGGGCGGGTCCGCCCCGCTTCTCGCCTACCTGGTTGTAGCGGGAACCGTGACATGGACACTCAAACCACTGTGAGGTCTCACACTGCGGCACCCGGCAGCCCAGGTGGGGGCACTTTTGGAACAGCGCCACCAAGCCCGCCTCCATGCCAGCCAGCTCGGGGGCGCTATAGGTGGCTTGCGCCTTGGGCAAGGCCGCCGCCGGGAATTCCGTCACCCAGGCTCGGCCCTCAGGAAGGTAATAGAAGCCGTTCCCTTCATCGATCTTGGTCTTCACATCGTCGATCAGACCGGCGTTCACGTCGGCACCGAAACCGGTGACGAACGGGGGCCACAGAAACGCCACACAGGCCGCTCCGAAACCAGTGAGGCTGAAGCCCATCATGGCCACCGTGCTGCGGTTGAGGAACTGGCGGCGGCTCACCCCGACAGCCTCGGGGTTGGGCGGGATCCACTCCTCCACCGACGCATCGGCCGCTTCCACCAACTCGGTGCCCGCGGTCTGACGGGCCACCACTGCGGCCCGCTCCACCTCTCGGCCGGTGGGGGCATCGGACATGGCGGAATCGTGGTCGATATCCACCCGGCCTCGGTCTCGACGGCGGGTCTCCCGAGTGAGTCGCCCTTCGGCCGCCATGGTCTCCCGACGTCGGGCCGCGCCGATCAGCACGATCACTGCGGCCACCACGATGATGGGTATGGCGATGGAGAGTGCGACGCCCATAGTCAGTTCCTACAGATCGAAGAAGAGCCCGGCTTCCC
>JAPPKI010000378.1:0-1491 GCA_028820035.1 bacterium
GTGTTGACTCGGGGCCTATCCGTAGGCGATGAACTGAGTGTCCCCATCAACCATTTCGAGGGCAACTACATCTGTTCTGAGGAAACTCTGGCCTCATTGCGCGACAAAGATCAGATCGTGTTCACGTATCGGGACAACCCCAATGGGGCCACTGCTGATATTGCGGGGATTTGCAACGAAAGCGGCAACGTGGTGGGGATGATGCCCCACCCCGAGCGTGCCGCTCACTCGTTGCTAGGTAGCACCGACGGTGCTTTACTGTTGAAAGGACTGATCAGCGGTGATTAGTCAGTGGAACGTGTGCGGGCAACTCCGGCTGCTTTCAGCACACTCGCCGGAACTCCGACTTCACGCCATGCTGCATAGGAAATGCCCTTGCGGCCACTGTACTCGGCGGCGATAGCAATGAATTCGCTCTCAATGCCGCTGATGTCAACCGTTTCCTCTTCCTTCTCGAGCTCGGCTTCCAAGTCCATGAGCTCTTGGATCAGATGAACTCGCTTCAACGGCTTGGCCTGGGCGATCTCACCAGGGAGCTCAGCAACCCGAGCCTGCATTCTTTCCGGAGAGCGCTGGCGTCCCCGCTTGGGCTTGCTCTGGTCAAGCGCATTCAGATAACGGCTGACTGTGCGTCCCTGAGCCTGTCCGAGGGCCCGCGCCGATTTGCCTTCTTCAGATACCATCATCGCTCCTTGATCTGTTTGATCAGCTTGTTGATTGCCAATATAGAACTATATTCGGCGCGCTTGTTCAAACTGTGTGTCTCATCTGATGGAACTTCTGGATTTTTCTCCCCAAAACCAATTCGGATGATCTGAGATGAATGAGCCACTACACCGGTCATTAGGGTTGACAGACGAAGAGGCCGAAGCGATCGAGAAGATCTTGAACCGCCCGCCCAATCACCTTGAATTGGCGATGTATGCGGTGATGTGGTCGGAGCATTGCTCTTACAAGTCCTCCCGCTTGCATTTGCGTCGGCTGCCCACCGAGGCCCCCTGGGTATTGGTTGGTCCCGGCGAGAATGCCGGGGTGGTGGATGTGGGCGACGGCATTGCTGCTGCGATCCGGATTGAGAGCCACAACCACCCTTCGGCCATTGAGCCCTATCAGGGAGCGGCCACCGGAGTGGGCGGCATTCTGCGGGACATCTTCACCATGGGGGCCCGACCGATCGCGGTAATGGACTCACTGAGGTTTGGCCGTCCCGACGATCCCCGCAGTCGTTGGATCGCCGAAGGGGTGGTATCGGGTATCTCCGGGTATGGCAACGCGGTTGGGGTGCCAACCGTGGGGGGCGAAACCGTTTTCGATGAGACGTATTCCGGCAATCCACTGGTGAATGTTCTGTGCCTTGGGTTGATGCCGGCTGATCGGCTGGTGCTGGGGCAGGCCAGCGGCGAAGGCAACCTGGCGGTGCTGTTGGGTGCGTCGACGGGGCGCGCTGGTTCATCTGGATCGAAATCGCGTTTGCCTGGGTCGGCTTCCTGG
>JAPPKI010000378.1:1501-4289 GCA_028820035.1 bacterium
GTGCTGTTGGGTGCGTCGACGGGGCGCGATGGGATCGGGGGGGTGAGTGTGCTGGCGTCGGCTTCCTTCGGCGACGAGGAAGAGGAGGCCGAAAAGCGCCCCAGCGTGCAGGTTGGCGATCCGTTTGAGGAAAAGCGGCTCATCGAGGCCTGTCTGGCCCTTTTGGACGCTGGGCTTGTGGTGGGGATCCAAGATCTGGGGGGCGCAGGACTCACTTGCGCCACTAGCGAGACCGCATCGCGGGGCGGGGTGGGCATGGATGTGGACGTGGCTGCCGTCCCCCGCCGGGAGCCGGGCATGGAGCCCTTCGAAGTGCTCACTAGCGAGTCGCAGTAGCGGATGCTGGCCATCGTCTCGCCCGACGGACTCGAAAATGTTTTGGCCATTTGCGATCGCTGGGACGTGCAGGCTTCGGTAGTGGGACGGGTGACTGAAGGCGGTCTGCTTCGGGTGCGCGACGGCGTCGGCGGTCCGGTGTTGGCCGAGCTGCCGGCGGCCTCCCTCCACGAAGACGCCCCGCTGTATGACCGTCCCCGTCGTCCTCCCGCAGACTGGGAAGACTTGAAGGCCGACACCGCCGAGCAGTTGCCGCCACCCGAAAACGTGGGTGCCGACCTGTTGGCCATGCTGGCCGATCCATCGTGGGTCTATCACCAGTACGACCACATGCTGTTCTGCAATACCGTGGTTGGCCCCGGCGGCGACGCCACCGTGCTGCGGCTCAAGCATCCTGCCGCTGGTGCCGATACCGGCCGGGGTTTGGCCCTGACCGCAGACGGCAACCACCGCTGGTGCGCAGTCGACCCTCGAGCCGGAACCGCCATGACGGTGGCCGAGGCAGTGCTCAACCTGGCCTGCGTGGGTGCCCGACCGCTGGCCCTGGTCAATTGCCTGAACTTCGGCAATCCCGAGCACCCCGAGGTGATGTGGCAGTTCTCCGAGGCGGTGGACGGGATGGCCGAGGCCTGTGACGCCTTCGGCATCCCAGTGGTGGGCGGCAATGTGAGCCTCTACAACGAGTCCAACGGCCACAACATCGACCCCACTCCGGTGATCGGTCTGCTCGGGGTGATCGACAGCTTGACTCACATTCCACCCGGGTTGGCGTGGTGCCAAGGCGACCGGGTGATCGTGCTGGGAGAGGGGAGCGCCGAGCTGTCGGGCTCGCTGTGGGCTGCTTCTGTTGCCGGGCACAAACGGGGCCGGCTTCCCAGCTTGGACTACGAACAGCATCGGCAGGTGGCCGGCTTGGTGGCCGGCTTGGTGGCCGACGACCGGCTGTCAGCAGTCCACGACGTATCCAGCGGGGGTTTGGGCGTGGCTCTGGCCGAGATGGCCGCCGCCTCCGGGGTTGGCTTCCGGGGTGCTCGCATCCACAACCACGGGGAACTGTTCGGCGAGGCCTCGTCCCGGGCAGTGGCCGCGGTGGACCCCGAATTGTTGCCCGAGGTGGAGGCGGCGGCCGCGGCAACCGGCGTGTCCGTCGCCCGAATCGGATTGGCTGCCGGCGACCGCTTCTCCATCAAGGGTCTGCTGGATTTGGATATGTCGGCGATAACTGACCGCTGGCGCTCGGCCATGTCAGATTCGAACGGTCAGGCGCAATAGGTGACGCTCCGCATGTCAGATTCGAACGGTCAGGCGCAGTAGGTGACGCTCCGCATGTCAGATTCGAACGGTCAGGCGCAGTAGGTGACGCTCCGCATGTCAGACTTAAGCAGTGGCTGACCCCATGGACGACTCTCCCAGGGAGGCCTGCGGGGTTGTTGGCATCTATGCCCCTCATGATCCCGTCGCCCATCTGAATTATCTGGCCCTGTACGCGTTGCAGCACCGAGGCCAGGAATCGGCTGGCATCGCGGTGAGCGACGGAGAGAACATCACCGTGGTCAAGGACATGGGCTTGGTTGCCACCGTGTTCGACGACCGCACCCTGGCCACCCTTGAGGGCCGTTTGGGCATCGGCCACACCCGCTATTCCACCGCGGGATCGAGCTCGTGGCGCAACGCCCAGCCCGTGTACCGCAGCACAGGCGACCACCAGTTTGTGTTGGGCCACAACGGCAACCTCACCAACACCGCGAAATTGGCCGGGGAGACTTCGATCCTGCCCGGCATGGTTGGCTCCGACAGCGATTTGATTGCTGAGCTGCTGGCCATCGAGATCTCCGCGATGCCCCCGTCGAGCCGATCGGAGGGCAAAGTTCTCGAACGGGCATTGGAAGGAGTGCTGCCCCGGCTCGAAGGGGCCTTCTCGCTGGTCCTGGCCGACGAGAAGCGGGTGATCGGTGTGCGCGACCCCAACGGATTCCGCCCTTTGTGCCTGGGCCGTCTGGATCGGGGCTGGGTGCTGGCTTCGGAGACACCCGCCCTCGACATCGTGGGGGCCCACTTCTTGCGGGAGCTCGCCCCGGGGGAGATGGTGGTGATCAACGGCGAAGGCGTGCGCTCGGTGCGCCCCTTCCCGGAGGAGCGGGTTGATCCCCGGTTGTGCATCTTCGAGTTCGTGTACTTCTCCCGCCCCGACTCGGTGATCTATGGCCAAAGCGTGCACCACGCCCGGGTGCGCATGGGGGAGATGCTGGCCAAACAGTCCCCGGTGGATGCCGACTTGGTGATGGGGGTGCCCGAATCGGGACTGCCCGCGGCCGAGGGATTCTCACGGGCCAGCGGCATCCCCTACGGCCAGGGGCTGGTGAAGAACCGCTACATCGGACGCACGTTCATCGCCCCCAGCCAGCAGATGCGGTCGATGGGGGTTCGCATGAAGCTCAACCCCCTGCGAGAC
>JAPPKI010000526.1:0-2646 GCA_028820035.1 bacterium
GCCTCAACCAGCAAAGCCCTCGTGGACACCGCCCATGCCGCCGGCGTCGAAGTCAACGTGTGGACCGTGAACGACCCAGACCAAATCGCCCAACTCGCCGCCATCGGTGCCGACGCCGTAATCACCGACGTCCCCGACATAGCCCGCGAGGTTCTGGGAAGGGCTAACGGATAGCTCGCAAACCAACGGCCCAACACACCCGGTCCGGCCTCTCAACTACATCAAGCCCGGGATCAGTTGAGCAGCACCGGTTTAAGGTTTGCTGGCCTATTGTTGCTGACTCCCGTCTCAGGGAATGGGTCAGAGTCCTTGGAGCGCGTGTCGGGTTTGGATTGCCAGGGTCGCAGGTGGGCGTAGGGTTTGGGCGGGGGTCTGAGTTCGTAGGCACCGTCGTTTCGCCGGATCACTTCCCATCCGTCGTCGTGGATGTTGTGGTGGCAGCTTGTGCACACGAGCACGAGGTTGTCGATGTCGGTGCGCCCGCCTTTGAACCATTCGATGATGTGGTGGGCCTCGCACCATACTGCTGATCGTCCGCAGCCGATGCAGTGCTTGTCGCGCGCTATGAGCGCGGCCCGCTGGGCCTCGGTGGCCGAACGGTGTTTGCGTCCCACCCAGACCTCTTGGTTCTTGGTATTGAACACGCAGGGCAGAACATCAGCGTCACAGGCGAGCCGCAGCGCCTCAGACATTGGCAGCTTGTCGCCGTCGGGCAAGCGCACATCGGCGATCTTGCCCTCAACTGGGTTCCACTGTGCGGTCAAGATCAGTGTGGTGCCTTGCGGCCTTCGGTCGCTGGTGTCGGCGCAAACCAGGTTCTCCAGCGCGTCGGCCAGGCGCTGGTCGAATGTGGCTTGATCGTTGGACTTTTCGTCGTTGCGCAGCCGGCGTTCTTCGGCAGCTAGCGCGGCCTCGATCCTGTTGCCGGCCTCAGGGTCGAACCACCCGTTCAGATTGAACATGCCGTCCTCAGGAGACTTGAACACGCGCAATGTGCGGCGCTCCCGCTTCTTCTCGAAAAGAGACTTGCCGTCGTCGCCGGACTGCTCGTGCTGATGGTCGCGCAGCGTTCGCGAGAAGGCGCCGAAATCCTCGCGGCGGGCTGCCTCCACCAACACTGCCTCGTCAACCGGTCCCTGAGAGGCGGCCTTGGCAATCTGCTTGGCATGGCCCGCAGGAATCTCGCCAGCGGCCAACGCATCGAGTGTCTCGGGAACTTGAGAGAAATGAGCGGCCGTCTCTACCTCCCGGCGGGCCTGCTGCTTGGAGGCTTGAAGCTCGTCCAAGACCACCCGGCGGGCCAAGCCCTCGCCGGCCCTACTGGAGTACTCAGCCAGAGCGGCCGTCTTCATTGCCGCCAGCCGGGCCTCCGACTTCTTGATCAACCCCAGCCGTGCCCGCAACTCAGACAACGACAAGTCGGCCACATCCACCACCTCCAGCCACACCAACCACGACGGCTCTCCACCGGCCCGTTTCCCCTGTTCACAGGGCCTAAACTCCATACATACAAGTCTACCGACACCAATGACAACTTGGTTTTGTCGCTGGTGTGGGGCCTGTAAGCCCGAATGCGAGGATGAACATTGGACTGCCGCTAGCCATAGGGGTTCTAACGCATGCCACTGATCGGGGAGCGGAAGAGACCGTCCATCAACGGCCATTGTCTTGCCCGGATTAAGGAGATTGCCCCGTAGCATGGTGCCTTGTGGCTGTACACAAAGATGGGCTCACCAAGATTGCCCGCAGGGTGCTTCTGACTCGCCAGTATGCCTCTCAGATATTCATCACCAACGAGCCCAAGCCCGACTGGTCTGCCGAATATATGGCCATGCAGATGGAGCTATTTGCGACGCCTTGCTACAACGGGATCGAGCAGGCCCTGAAGCTGGTGCTGATGTCTCAGGGGACCTCTGCGGACGAAGTCAGATCGAATTACGGACATAATCTCGTCAGCCTGTTTCGGAACCTGAGCGATGAGGCCCGTGACCATATTGAACTCCACTTCCGAGAACACCGCAGCCTTCATAACTATGACAGCGGCGATGTGCCAACCCTGACCGCAGGGGAGTTCATAGCTCACATCAATTCTGGTGACGACCAGGTTGGGTCCCTTGAGTGGCGGTATTTCCAATTGGACGGCACTGAAGGGCTTCCCCCCTTGTACATCTGGTCAATGCACGAAGTCTGGGCTGCCGTTTGTTGCTGGATCGAGAATTCCGTCCTCAACCGCAGAAGTTGTTCCCGCCTGAGCCGCAGACTCGAGCAGAGACTCCTCCCGCTGTTCACGCGAACACCTATCGAAGGTTGGGAACTTGATGAATTGAACGCGTGGATTAGGCATAAGGACAGGAGCCCGTTGGCCGCGGTTGTCGATCTCTTGGTGAAGGCAGATCGGGATCAGCTGGATGCAGTTGAAGCCCCAGAAGCTCTTCGAACGATGCTAGGAGAGACCGCAGACGCGGCTATAGGGCAGATGGCAAAGGAACCTCACGATCCAGATGAGCGTGCTCTCTTCTCCCGTATACGAGCAGGAGAAGGGATTCTTGAATGGTCTCCAGAAAATAGAGCCTTCAACGAGGTGCTTCAGCCAGAACCTGAAATAGAGACCGTTGAAGAGGAGGTCAATGGTATTCGTCTCAGGGT
>JAPPKI010000526.1:2656-4288 GCA_028820035.1 bacterium
ATGACGTCTGTGTTGATGACGTGATCAGAATACCGGGCTTGAGTAAAATGAGGTGGCAGGTTGAGCCTGGATCAGACCCTGATCGTGGTTTGGCCCGAGGCATTCGAGCTGGACTGGCGGAATGCGATTTCATCTGGCCTGAGGATTACGAAGGTCAACGTCAAGATACTGATGCATACTTGCCGCATCTAGGCGGTGCGTGGTGGCAGGTTACTGGTGTCGAAGCAGTTGCCAAACCTCATTCGCGACTGAGGGAGAGGTGGATTGAGGCCGAAGGCTGGATGGAGACAAGGCTCAAAATTCGGCTCCGCGATGATCAGGAAGTCCTTGATGCCAGTACCTACGCTCACAATGGGTTCATGTCGGGTGCCGACCCTGATCAAGATGAGAGCGGGAAATTCTATTGCTTCACACCTAAAAGGTTGCTAACTGAAGAAGAGTTGGCCGCTGTGCGGAGAATGGGATTCCGCTACAACACATGGGCTTCGATATGGACAGGCTGGGTATCTGATGAAGGCTCAGAGGATGGACTAAGT
Source organism: bacterium (assembly GCA_028820035.1). Lineage (GTDB taxonomy): Bacteria > Actinomycetota > Acidimicrobiia > Acidimicrobiales > Bin134 > Poriferisocius. The sequence continues at coordinate 3,193 of JAPPKI010000526.1, forward strand.
GGCCATGAATATTGGACAACAATCCTATTTCCCCAGGCTGTAACGCCTGTGCAGGCTAAGGAGGCCGTGCAGGAGATGCTCGACTCTGGACTGTTGACCGTAGGTCAGAGCTACCACAGAGAGCCCGTACTGAAGTTCTTCAACCGCAATGGCGTTTGCTGGGAGGTGACACAGGAGGAGGCAGACCAGGATGCGTGGAGTCTTGAGCCTCGCAAGATCGGGGTGATCCATCCCAGGAAGAACACCGATCCACCTCCATTGCTCCAAGACTCGACAATCGAATGAGCAATCGCCGGGATGATGTGCGCAGGCAGGGAGGTGACGAAGCTCTTCTTCAGGCGGAAAGCCCGAGCCTTGTGTTCTCGGAAGAGGTGATCCGTGTGGCAGGGACTGATTCTGAAGAGCTTGTATTTGAAAAGAGACGTACCGAACTGAGGGTCTTCGGGCTAGACCTAGCAGCTCTTAGCCAAGTTGAGGACTCTGAAGATGATGACGATGGCACTTCCAACTCGAACCGGTCCCTTCTATCGAGATTGGCGGAGGCAGCGGGAAGTGGCGCAGCCGCATCTGGGGTTCAGCACATTCTGGATCAATTGTGATCAAGCGGCGGATTCGCTCTGCTATCCCTGTACTGATGGCTCGCGGCTCAGTTCGGAGCGGGCCTGGGCGATTGTGTCGAGTGGAATTTTCAGGGCTAGGGCTACGGATTCGTCCAAGGCGATGCGGACTCCATCGGTTGTCGCGTCAGCCAAGGTGAGGAGTTCGACTTCCGCGTAGACGTCAAATGCATCGGCCAGGGTTCTAGCTTGCTGGTCAGTCAATTCGGGTACGGGAATGCTGCGAATGGCGTCCAGGGAGAGGTTCACGCGAGACAGAACGTTTGGAGCAGCCGAGGCTACGGCGCTGACAATTCCGAGTGTGGAGTTGAGGTACAGGCTGAGCGCCTTCTCTCTCTCTCTCTCTCTCTCTCTCGGCGCGATGCGGATGGGCACCCAGCGCGAGCCGATGATCTTGTCGGGACACCAAACAGCAAGGATTTTGGCTGTGTTGAGGCGAGCCTTGTCGCAATAGAGCAGGTTTGATCTCTGGGTCCAGT
>JAPPKI010000208.1 GCA_028820035.1 bacterium
GTCTTGGGCCGCACGCACCGCGGGCAACTGGTCGGAGCGCATCTTCGAATACGGCGATCGCCCCGACGAGTGGGAGGTGCTGGTGCGGGTAGGCGCGCTCATGGGCGGCCAATCCAACGACGAGATCGACGAGAAGGCCGTTGACGACGGTTTCTTCGCCGGGCTGTGCATGTTCTTCGGGCTCGATCCCGAGCACGTTTTGTCGCACTACGACATCGCCGGTCCCGAGCGGATGACCGACTTCATGATCCGGGTGGGCCATCGGGGCGACCGCTACGGCGAGAACCCCGGCGGGCTGACCCTTCAAGACTTCAAGGACAACCCCCACGGCCTCGACTTCGGGCCGATGGTGCCCCGGGTGCCGGAGATCCTGCACACCCCGTCGGGCAAGATCGAGATGGCCCCGCCCTACATCACCGCCGACGTGGGCCGGCTCCACCGCCGCTTGGGCCGCGACGACGGGATGGTGCTGGTGAGCCGCCGCCATGTGCGCTCCAACAACTCCTGGATGCACAACGTGAAGGTGCTGGTGAAGGGCAAGGACCGCTGCACGCTGCTGGTACACCCCGACGACGCCCGGGGGATGGGCCTGGTCGACGGGGCTGCGGCCCGGGTGAGCACGGAGATCGGCAGCATCGAGGTGCCGGTGGAGGTGAGCGACGAGATGATGCCCGGCGTGGTGTGCCTGCCCCACGGCTGGGGCCACAACCTCGACGGCGTGCAGCTCTCGGTGGCCAAGGAGTTCGCCGGGGTCAACAACAACCTGCTGGCCCCGGGCGAGCTGGTGGACGAGATCTCCGGCAACGCCATCGTGAACGGCATCAAGGTGGAAGTGGTCCCCGTCCCCGCCTGATAATCAGCGATCCGGGATAGGTAATCTCAGGCTTCTATGGCTATTCCCCAAGACCGCGACATCGATGCCATCAAGGCCTCCCTGTCGGAGTGGATGAACGCCCAGCCGGGAGTGTCCGACGCCGAGGTGACCTTTTTGGTGAACCCCGAGGCCTCCGGGTTCAGCAACGAGACCCTGGTGTGCGACGCCGTTTACACCCGCGACGGCGAGACTCACGACTCGGGCATCGTGGTGCGCAAGCGGCCCACCAACTACGCCATCTTCCCCACCTACGACATGAGCGTGCAGTACCGGAGCATGCAGAACATGGGCGCCTGCGGCAGTGTGCCGGTGCCCGAGATCCTGTGGGTGGAGGACACCGGCGAGGTGCTGGGCGAGCCGTTCTTCATCATGGAGCGGCTGCACGGGCGGGTGCCCACCGACAACCCGCCGTTCTTCCAGGAGGGCTGGGTGTTCGAGGCCACCGCTGAGCAGCAGGCCACGCTCTACAACTCGTCGGTGGACACGCTGGCCGCGGTGGCCTCCACCGATTGGCAGGCTGCCGGGTTCGACTTCGTGGCCCGGCCCCAGTACGGCGGTCCGGGCTTCGCCCAGCAGCTCGGCTACCAGCGCTACTACGCCAACTGGGCCTCCGAGGACCGGCCCAAGCCCCTGATCGACGCCGCCTTGGACTGGTTCGACGCCAACGACCCATCAGGGTCGATGCCTGTGCAGCTGAACTGGGGCGACGCCCGGCCCAGCAATCTGATGTACGGCGACGACTTCAAGGTGATGGCCGTGTTCGACTGGGAGATGGCCGACCTCGGGCCCGGCGAGGTGGATCTGGGCTGGTTCCTGTTCATGAACCGGTTTCTGAGCGAAGGGGCTGGCATCGCCTGGCTGCCGGGCTTCGCCGACCGAAACGGCACCATCGCCCGCTGGGAGCAGGCAATGGGCCGCAAAGCCGAGAACATCGACTACTTCGAGGCCTGGGGCTGCCTGCGGTTCTCGATCATCATGGTGGCCATCGTGAACATGCAGGTGAAGTACGGCTACTTCAGCGCCGAGGACGGCGCCATGTACGAGCGGGTCAACCCCTCCACCCAAATGCTGGCCCAGTATCTGGGCATGCCGGCCCCGGAGTGAGGCTGCCATGGCCAGTAAATTCCCCGTCCATTTCCGAGTGAGGCTGCCATGAGCGACGCTGAGAACCGAGCACTGGCCGAGGCGCTGTTCGCTGCTTTGGAGCGCATGGACTGGCCTGCGGTGGCCGAGCTGTTCACCGAAGACGGCACCTACCAGGACATGCCCTTCGAGACCGACTCCGGCGGCACCGTGGGCCACGCTGGCATCATCGGCAAGCTGGAGGTGGGCCTGAGCACGCTGGAGCGGTTCGACCTGGGCGTGACCAACATCTGGGTGGACGGCGACGACGTGCTGGTGGAGCGAGTAGAGGTGTGGCACCACTCCGACGGCACCGTGGCCAGCCTCCCCGTGTTGTGCCGCCTCCAGATCCGCGATGGAAAGATCGCCCACTGGCGCGAATACTGGGACTACAACTACCTCATTGCCCAGCAGCCCGACTCCTGGCTCCCCCAATCCCCCCGCCCCCGCTGGGACTGAGCAACCTGGTTTACCAGTAGTTCCTTCGTTTGAGAATCCGGTCGGCAGAGCGGAACAGCGCCAGCCAGGCGAGCACGAGACCTCCGGACATCAGGGCCAGGTAGACGAGAAGCCCCATTACCCCGACAAAGAGGAGAATGGGCAGAAACATCAGCGACATGTTGATGGACTCATTCAACGACAAGCTGTTCGAGGGTGATGCCACGGTCTTGGCCGCGGCGATGCCCAGCGAAAGACCGGCTGAAATGAGACCGCCGATCAGCATCGCAGCAATCGCCGTACGCCTGGTTGGCTTGAGCCCTACCTTGGCCAGGTAGCGGGTGGTCGTTTCCGGCCTGACCTTGGATGCCGCTACGACGAGCATGGTGGAGAACACGGCAACAACCCCGGGCACGCTCAACAGGCTCAGCCATCCGTAGACGTTCACTTCGTCATCCTCGGTGATGCCCGCGGTGGCGTATCTTCCCCCCAACCCGGCATAGATCCCCAGCACGCAGAGAGGCCCCAGCACGAAGAACCACCACTTGCGCCAGGGCTCCAGCCAGTATTCCACCGCGAGCCAAATGAGCGCGGCCAACACCACCAGCGAGGCGACAAGCCCAATCGGATGGGCCAGCTCATTCAGCCAACTCGGCGCCCGCCAGATGAAATGAAGCTGAAGCTCATCATCCGAGTAATCCGTCTGATCCCCAAACAAATGCCAAACACCCACCGGCAGCAAAACCACCAACACCGCCGCCGGAATCAAATGCCGATACGCCGGCTTCCGCCGAGTCGCCTCGGGAGGTGAAGGTTGAAGCCTGGTGGCCAAGGAAAGCTCCTCGTGTGCTTCGAGCCAGTTTTACTCGAAGCGGGCGCCCATTTGTTGGAGGATTTCTACGGTGCGGGTGGCGGCCATGGGGCCTTGTTGGCCGGGGGTGTAGGTGACGGAGTCGATGGTGTTGGTGTAGGGGAAGGGGCCGTGGCGCTGGTAGACGTCCCACGAGACGGGGGAGCGGCGGTCGATGCCCACGTCGATGCCCTCGAAGGGGGCCATGGTCCACATGCCGGTGAAGTTTTCGCCGGCGGCGGTCTGCACGCCGTCCACCAGCAGCCGCAGATCCCAGGCGAAGCCGTCGGTGATGGTGAAGTCGAGCCGCACGGTGCGCCGACCCTCGGCCAGCGGGCCGCCATTCAAGTGCCGCATGTGGCCGTAGCCGTTGTGGACGTAGACCACCTCGCCGCCCTCCACGTAGCAGGCGTAGCCGCCACCCTGATCTCCGTGGGCCACCAGCATGCCCTGGTCGCCCGCGGCAAAGTCGAACTCGATGTCCACGGTGAACGACCGGGCCTGGATCATCTTCATGCTCCGGTAGCGCTCCAGGGTGTCGGTGCCCGGCACGACCCGCACCGGCGTCTCGTACACCTCCTCCGACGGGGGCCGCTGCACGTACTTGAGCATCGAGCCCTCGTCCAGCGGGTACACCTGGTAGCGGTGGGCGGCCTCCTCCCAGGCGTCGATCAGCTCTTGGCGCTTGGCGGGCTCGGCCTCCGACAAGTCCACCGTCTCGGTGGGATCGTCGGCCAGGTTGTACACCTCCCACTCGTGGTCGCCGAACGGGGTCATGGGCAGATGCAGGGTGACCGCCTCCCAGCCGTCGCGGTAGAACCCCCGGTGGCCGATCTGCTCGTAGTACTGCTCGATGTGGCGCTCGGCCGCGTCGGCGTCGGCGAACGTGGGGGCGAAGCTGGCCCCGGCCAGCGGGCCCTTCAGCGGCTGGCCGTTTCGCTCGGTAGGGGCGTTGAGGCCCACGATGTCGAGCACGGTAGGCAGCACGTCGGTGATGTGC
>JAPPKI010000485.1 GCA_028820035.1 bacterium
GACCTTAAGGTTCTTGCCCCTCCACGTGGTCCACGCCCCGCCCACCCGAACTTGCCGATGCAAGTACTCCGCAGACCGCCCCCAGTCGAGGCGGAGTTCGTCTCGGGTGATTTTGGCGGCGTAGACCGGCTCGCCCTCCTGGGGCTCTGGCACACCGAGTCCCTCATTCAGGGCATCCACGAGCATTGGAGCCGCGATTTCCACCAATTCGGCCCGCAGCGCCTCGGCCGTGATGTCGGGCCCAATGGGGACCTCGACTCGACGGTAGACCCGGCCGGTATCCAAACCCTCAGCCACCTCCATCAGGCACACCCCAGTGGTCTGGTCTCCGGCCAGGATGGCCCGTTCCACGGGGGCTGCCCCCCGCCATCGGGGCAGCAGCGAGAAATGAACGTTGACCATGGCCAGCCGATCCAAAACGTGGGGCTTGATGATCTGCCCGAAGGCCACCACCACCCCCAGATCGGCATCGGCACCCAGCACATCGTCCACGTCGGAGGAAACCGGGATGCCCAGGTCTTGGGCGGTGGCCTTTACCGGGCTGGGAGTGGGCGCTGCCCGACGCCCCCGGCGCTTGTCGGGGCGGGTCACGGCCAAGGCCACATCGAAGCCAGCCGCTGCCAGTGCCTCCAGAAAGGGCACCGACTCGTGAGGAGTGCCGAAGAAGACAAGCCGGCGAACATCCGCCGGCGGGTCGATCACGGCAACGACAGCCCGTCGCCGCTGGCGGGAGGACGACTCGGCCCACTCATTGCCCGCTCTCGGAGAATGCGCTTGGCCTCCCGGCGCTGATCCTCGTCCAGGTAATCGAGCAGGATCTTGCCCTCCAAGTGATCCAGTTCGTGCTGGAACAGCCGGGCCTCCAGATCTTCGGCTTCAAGGGTGACCTCGTTGCCGTCCAAGTCATAGGCCTTCAGGTGGATGCTGCGGGGACGGACGATCTCCCACGACAGCTCGGGCACCGACAGGCACCCTTCGTTGTAGGTCCACTCGCCGTCGCTCTCGGTGATCTCGGGGTTGACCAAAACGCCGCGACCGTCGCCAAAGTCATACACAAAGAACCGCTGCGACACCCCCACCTGCGGGGCAGCCAGTCCGATGCCGGGAGCCTCGTACATGGCGGTGAACATCTCTTCGCACAGACCGGCCATGGTCCCGTCGATGTCGGTCACATCTTCGGCCACGCGCCGCAAAACCGGGTCGCCATACACCCGTATCCGCAGTGGGGCCATGAAAGCAGGTTACCGTCAAACCGTGGGTAACCCGCACTACTACAGCGCCTCACCCGGCGGGAAACGACGGCCGGGAACGGTCGGTTTACGGGTAGGCGATCTGGATGTGGAGCTGGCCACCGACCGGGGGGTGTTCGCGGCCGACGAGGTGGACTGGGGCACCCGATACTTGCTGGCCGAGGCTCCCCGACCGCCACTAGATGGGCCCTTGCTGGACTTGGGCTGTGGCTATGGACCCATTGCGGTGGCGCTAGGACAATGGGCAAAGCAGGTACCGCTGTGGGCCGTGGACGTGAACTCCCGGGCATTGGAGCTGTGCCGAGCCAACTTGGACCGCCATGGCCGCCCTGACGCCACAGTGTGCACGCCCGACAAGGTGCCCGACGACGTGCGCTTTGCCGCCATCTACTCCAATCCACCCATCCGCATCGGCAAGGCCGCCCTCCACAAAGTGCTGGCAAATTGGCTGGAGCGGCTAGACAACGGGGGCCGGGCCTATCTGGTGGTGAACAAGAACCTGGGCTCCGACTCTCTAGCCCGCTGGCTCAACCAACAAGGCTGGCCCACCACCCGGCTCTGCTCCCGCCGCGGCTACCGAATCCTGGAGGTTCAGCCGCAAACGTGAGATCAATTGTCGTGTCCCAGAGATATAGTGAGAAGGCTTCCCCCGAGGCACATCCAGCAGGAAAGACAAACGAATATGGATGTCACAACAACTGTCATGCTGAGCGTCTATGGGGCGAGCATTGTCAGCATCCTCGGCTTCTATCATCGCCGCTTGGAGCAGCGCTTCGACAGGATTGAGACTTACTTGGCAAGTGTCATCGAGTGCTATGACAACAAATTCGAGCGGACCGACGACAGGCTCCACAACCACGGGGAGCGGATTTCGACCGTGGAGGGTCGCAACCTCGACTAGATCGCTCTGATGGGATCTACGTCGAGGCGGAGGCGGCCGGTTGGGCGTTCTACAGCGGCAAGGGCGTCGCACAATGTGTCGTAGTCGGAGGCCCGCAGGAAGAACTGGCCGCCGGGGTCGGGGGCGATCTGGACACCCAGCGGGGTGCCGAAGCGGTCCATGAACTCCCCTGCGACCGGGCCGGAGACCACCGCGATGGCCCCATAGGGAGGAAGGCTCAACTCTTGGCGGCGATCTCGTTCGGCGCGGGCCAATTGTGCGGGATCTGCCTGGAGCGCGGCCTGCACAACGGGATCGTCGGGCATGCGAGTTTGCAACACGATCCTTCCCCCCTCGTCACGGGAGCCGGTGATTCGGGCGGCCCGGGCGATGAGAGCTAGGGCCTGCTCCCGAGCTCGGAATCGGGGAGCCAGCAGCTCCTGGTCGAATTCCAAGAAGGCGACCACGTCGAACGGGCGGCCCAAATGAAGCACTGCTTCGGTGCCCACCACCACCCGGGCGGTGGGTGGGCCGACATACCCACTGCTAGCGACCTCAGCCACGGGAGTGCGAAGCAGCGCCTCCACCTCCTCGCGGACCCGCTTGATCCCGGCCCGCAGGTTGCGCATCCCGGTGCTGCCGCACTCGGCACACACCAACGGTCGGCTGTGACCGGCAGCCCGGCACACTAAGCGCTTGTCGTCTTCCTGGCGCATGGATGCCCCGCACTCGGTACATACGACCAATTCACCGCACACCCGGCAGGCCAGCAGCAACGAACGGCCCCGGCGGTTCAACACGCAGGCCGCCCTGTTGCCGCCGCGCAGCGCCTGAACAAGCTCCGGCGAATACAGGCCCGCCCGCCCCGGGTCCTCGCCGCGGCGATCCACCATCTCCACCAGCGGCCAACTGGCCCGCTCGGTGTCCCGCGACGCGCGCATCAACGGCCGGGACCGCAGCGCCTCCAGGCTGGGCACCGGCGACATCAGCACGCAGGGCACGCCGGCTCGTCGAGCCCGCTCGATGGCGACGTCCCGCCCGCTCCAGGTAGGAGCGGCTTCTGAGCGATACGACTCATCGTGCTCATCGATCACCAACACTGCGGCCAGTTCAGGGGCCGGCGCCCACGCGGCCGATACTGTGCCGACGACAGTGGCCCCCGCGGCGGCTGCGGCCCAGCCATCCGGATATCGGACTGCCCAGGCTCCTGCTCGTCCCAACCGCCTGGTCAGCTCATCAGCCCGCCCGTGATCGGGCACGAGGAACAGGGCCTGGCCTCGGGCCGCGGCGGCCAGCGCTATGGGCATCGGGTCTTCTGATGGCCCTTGTCGCAGGGTGTGGCCCTCCCCCTCGAACAGATCGGCATGATCGCCCGCAGACACCATCCGGGGACGCGACGGTCGGGGCAAGGCAGCCACCATTCGGGGAGGAGAAGCGGTCCGCAAGAAGTGGATCCGGCGACCGGACCAGCGCCAAGCCGCCCATTCGCTCAGGTCGATGAGCTCTCGGGCGGGACCCAGGCTGCTGAGCTTGGCCAGCGGGGTGAGCTCCACGCCTTCGGGGGACTCCACGCCCACTTCGGTGATCCAGCCCCCAACCCGCCGACCGTGCAGCACCACCCGTACCATGGCCCCCACCCCGAATCGGGGGTCGTCGGCCCAGCCCTCAGGAACGGCGTAGGTGAATTCGCGGTCTACGGCGACAACGTCGGTCAGAACCCGAACGTTCAAAAGGCCAAAGCTGTCAGAGCCCCAGGGCGGAGCGGAGGTCGTCCACCCGGTTGGTGCGCTCCCAGGTGAACGTGCTCTCGGGGCTGCGCCCGAAGTGGCCGTAGGCTGCCGTGTTCCGGTAGATCGGCCGCAGCAACTCCAAGTCGCGGATGATGGCCGCCGGCCGCAGATCGAATATCTCGTTCACCTGATGGCTGATCTTGGCCGGATCCACCATCTCGGTGCCGAAGGTCTCCACCATTACCGACACTGGCCGGGCGATGCCGATGGCATACGACACCTGCACCTCGCAGCGGGAAGCAGCTCCGGCAGCCACTACGTTCTTGGCCACCCAGCGGGCGGCGTAGGCCGCGGAGCGGTCCACCTTGCTGGGGTCTTTGCCCGAGAAGGCACCCCCGCCGTGGCGGGCCATGCC
>JAPPKI010000214.1 GCA_028820035.1 bacterium
CCCTGGTGCTGCTTGTGGGTGGTTGGGAGAGTTTCTGCTAGCAGGCTAGGGCGGTTCTCAAGGCGGCACAGGCTTGGGCGAGGCGGTCTGGCTCGAGGGTGCAGATGCGCTCGACGAGGAGCGCTTTGGGCACGACTCTGAGGTTGTCGAAGCTGGCGGCGCATTCTGTGGGCATGCCGTCGTCGGGGCCCAATCGCAATTCAGTGGGAATGTTTCGTACGGAGCGGGTCATCGGTGCGGCAACTACATGGTTCAGGACGGGAATGGCGGTCGGTCTGGTCATGATGAGAAATGGGCGGCGTCCGAGTTCTTCGATCTCTCCCCACCAGACTTCGCCGCGACCGTGGGAATTCACCAGGGTTCCTCCGCGATGGCGTCGCGCATGGATGCGAGTGCGGCATGTTGCTCTTGCTGGGTGGGTGGGTGGCGGATGTAGCCGTCGATGATCTGCCGGTCTATCCGGTGCTGTTGCTCGCCGTGGACGATTGCCTCGATGCCGGCGCGGATGGCTGCGGCCCGGGATCGGAATGCGCCGCCAGCCACCAGGGCATCAAGGTCGGCAAGCAAGGCTTCGGACAGCCGTACCGGTATCTGCCTCGTTTGCATCCCAAAAGTATATCACAAGTGGGATTCGTTGGCCGTCCTACTCCCGTGCCAGAGATCGGGCGCTTCGATCTCAACGATCTCCAGCCCCAACAGCCCCGCGACTCGGTCCAAGAACTCAACGCTTGTGGCGATCCGGCCCTCGGGGCTGGCAACTGTAGATGAGCAAACAGAGATCGATGACGACGTAGACGCACTGCTCGCCGAGGCGGGCATTGCGCCTCGGCCACGAGGCCGCGTCTATTACTTGGAAATGCCGACGGGGATTTCTGAACCATGAACGGCCATATTCCCGGACGCATCACGATGGCAAGCGAGATTGCGGCTCGCGCTCTGGCCTGACGTGTGTATTGGCCTAGCGGCGCTACAAGAGGATCGAGTCGGCAAGCGGTTGGTCTATTGTTGCCCTCACGTCTTCAGGGTCCGGTCGACCATCCATATGTCACCCCCTCTTTGTACGGTAATTTCATGTCACAGAGAGCACGCGGACTACCCATCCGCGAATACCCAGTCCTCACCCACCTGTTCATCATGTTCTTCAACATCGCAGCATGAGAGCCGCCGAGTTCTTCGCCGGTATGGGCCTGATGAGAGCAGGTCTAGAGCGGGTGGGAGTGACCACGGTGTTCGCGAACGACATCGACACAACCAAGGCCGCTCTCTACCGCTCCAACTGGGGCGACGATGTGCTGGTGGTAGAGGACATCCGCAACCTTCATGGCGACGACATTCCAGACGCCGAGATTGCCACTGCCTCATTCCCGTGCGTGGACATGTCGCTGGCGGGCAACCTTGCGGGTCTCGACGGCGAACAGTCTGGTTTGATCACCGAGTTCTGCCGCATTCTCATAGAAATGGGTGAACGGCGTCCCAGGGCTGTGATTGTCGAGAACGTGCCGGGTTTCGCCACAGTCAACGGCGGCCGAGATTTCGCGCAAGTCGTCGAGATGCTGGAATCACTCGGCTATGCGGTGAATTCCATCGTCGTCAATGCGTCGGCATTCGTGCCGCAGAGCCGAGCCCGGGTGTTCTTGCTGGGAGCGCTTGGTGAACAGCCACAGGCCCTGGTGCGAGTGGGGCGCGACAGGTTCGATGTGCGTTGGATGGATGTAGACGAATACGCCCGCCTTCAAGGAGCCGAAACCTTGAACTATGACTCCGTGTCGGAGCGGCAAGCCATGTTCGCGCTGGGAGATGCGGTGTGCGTGCCGGTCATCGAGTGGCTTGGCCAAAACTGGCTGATGAGGCTCGCAGCTTGACCTCAAATTCGCCACCCGAAGTTGGCGCTCTCTACGACGGAGTAACTCGCCTGCTCGACGCCCTCGACCCATCGGGCCGCAAGGTGGGAGATTGCACTTGCGGCGTGTACCTGTTTACTGACTACGACGGCGAGCCGATCTACGTAGGGCAAACCAAAGAGAAGCTTCGCACCCGAATCCGCCGCCACCTGACAAATCAGCGAACTGATGCTGTGGCCATGCGGGTGCTTGACCCGTTCGAGGTCGCGGAGATCGAGATGTGGCCATTCTGGGACTTGGCGCACAAGGACGTGGGCGACACGCTCGACCGGGCCGAGTACACCGTTTATCGGCGGGCCCTCTCGGACTCGAAATTCAATGCCGTGCTCAACGAGGTGGAGATCACCGAGACAGAGCTGGTCGACCTACCTGAAGGCGTGTCCGGATACGGCGGGATCATCGGGTCGATCAGCTGCGACGCCTGCGGCGTGCGGCGTGCGGCGAATTGCCGTGGTCGAACATCTCGATTCCGGCGACCCAGCTGCCACTCGGTCCAACACTGTCTACGAGTACAATCCGTAGCCAGACGCCGATCTGGAACCTCGAAGTCACAAGATTCTCGACCCGGGTGGGGGCATACACCGTGCTCTTGCGAGATGAGTACCCCTCTACCGACGAGGAGCAGGCAGTCCACCTCGATTTGGACTACCCCGACGCGCCACGCGACCTGAATCGTTGGCTGCCGCTGGTCAAGTGGATTCTCGCCATTCCCCACTACGTCGTTCTGGCCGTCCTGGGCATCGCAGCCAGGCTGTGCATTGTGATCGCGTGGTTCGCGATCATCATCACCGGCCGTTACCCTCGTCGCCTTTTCGATTTCGTGGTCGGCGTAAACCGTTGGTCGCTGCGTGTCTCTGCCTATGCGTGGCTGCTCATCACCGACCGTTACCCCCCCTTTACGTTGTTGGGTGGTCCTGGCCGTGACAGTGTTGGGGCTGGTTGCTCGCCGCCTGAGGCCGAGTCGGGGCCAGCGGACAAAAGAGCACCCGCCCCACATGACCACCACCCCGCCTTACACAGAGCGTCCGAGTGTCATTGTTGGTGTTGCCGGGGCCTTCGGCCAGGGGATTACGGTCCGGTTCCATACTCGGCGGTGCCTCCGCAAATGGGGTCTCGCGCCCCGCGGCGGCAGTGTCGGATAGCTAGCATTGCGAAAGAAGCGCAGGGAGGAGCAGCCATGGCAGCGGCGGCTGAGTTGATGGACCGCATTACGGTGCGCCAGGACGTCTTCGGCGGCAAGCCGATCATCCGCGATCTACGGATGGCCGTCGAGCACGTCTTGGGCATGCTCGCGGCAGGCGAGTCGTCCGAGACGATTCTTCGCGAGCACCCCGTGTTGGAGCCTGAGGACATCCAGGCCTGTCTGCTCTACGCTCATCGCTGCATCGCCGGCGCTGATGTGCATGAGCGGCTCCCCGTTGGCGGGGCGTGAGGTTCCTGCTCGATGTTTGCGCCGCGTCCCGCAGCATGCGCGAGACGCTGATCGCTCTCGGCCATGACGTATTTTCTGCCGCAGAGCACACGCCGACAGCGTCTGATGCCGAACTTCTCGGCCAAGCACTGGCGCAGGACCGGATACTGGTGACCGAAGACAAGGATTTCGGCGACCTGGTGTTCGCACAACGGCTGGCGCATCCGTGCATCATTCGCTTCACTGAAATGGCCGTTGCCGACAAAGTCGCAGCCATGCAGGAGTTAATCGATCACCATGCCGATGCAATGCAGGCTGGCAACATCATCGTCGTGTCCCGAAACCGTGTGCGCATCCGCCGCCAAACGCGTTGAAACCACAGCGCCTCTTGGGCTTGGGCCTCGGCGACGGTGAACGGCTCGACGGTGTTCCACGGCACGTCGGGCAGTATCCAGCCGAGCGCGGCGAGCACCCGCGCCCAGCGGGCGTGCTCGGCGTAGGCGGGGCGGCCCTTGTTGGCGTCGTGGTATCGCTTCACGGTGCTCGAGCGTCTTTGCACGGGCGTCGGCCAGGCTCACCTCGGGCCAGGCTCCCAATCCGGCTTCTCGGCGGCGCCCGTCCACGGTCACGCGCAGAACCCAGCACCTCGACCCGGATTCGTACACTCGCAGTATCAGTCCCTGCCCGTCTTGGTGCTTTCCAGGACCAGCGTTCTTGACTTTGGCGGCAGTAAGAAGCGGCATCCTATCCCCCAATCTGTGGGGGATAGCCCGAATATGGCTGAGAACAGCATACCATTATCCCATAACACAACACCGTTGATGAACTGGGGTTTTGTGGAAGAACTGGGACCAGACGACAACAATAGAGAACTCGTGGAAGCGCCCCCGGCAGGATTCGAACCTGCGGCCTGATGATTAGAAGTCACCTGCTC
>JAPPKI010000553.1 GCA_028820035.1 bacterium
ACCCGAGACCGATTGGCCACCATGGCATGAGCCTGGACTTTCGCTTTCCCGAACTCCCGCTGGCTGAGGCCACCACCGCCGGGGCGCTGGCCGACCGCCTGGTGACGGCGACTGCCGAGAAGCTGGCCGAGTTCGAGCAGTCGGCCGCTCCCGGCTTCAAGCTGCCCGGCTTGGTCGCCGGGCATCCAGTGCTGGACGACACCACTGCCGACCTGATGTACGTACTGGGGCTGCTTATCGACTGCGGGGTCGACGAGGTCGCCGGGTGCGCCATGCAAGACCGAATCCCGCCGCTTATCGCCTCGCTGGACCCTGCCGCAGTCGAGGGCTTCTACAGCTATCGGGTCGGGGAGACCGTGCTGCGACTGGGCGGCCTGGATGCGCTGCCTTCCGACCTGCGCCAACCTGTGCTCGACGCCGTGCACTCCAAAGAGATCATTGCCCGGCTCGAGGACACCGATGCCATCCCCCCCAATTTCGCGGTGGTGGCCACTCGATGTCTGCGGGCTCTGGCTCGCCTCCAGGGGGACGACGAGCCTGCTGAGCTTCCTCAGCTGCTGGAGCGGGTGCGCTCCATGTTCACCAGCCCTACTGGCTGGCTCAACGACGGCATGGGCAACTATGTCCACTTCGACATCTACACCCCCGACATGTACTTGTTCGCCGAGCCCCTCGTAGACCAACTCGGTCCCGGATGGGCCGACGGGCTGTCCCAAGTGCTTCGCGATCTCGACGAGGTAGCCCAGCCGGGCGGAGCCGTCGTGTGGGGGCGCTCCATTGGCGCTCTGGGCATGGCCATCACCATCGAATTAGCCGCCATCGCCGCCGGGCGCGATCTGAACGCCCCTCAAGACCGCTGGCTGGCCCGGGCCGACGCCACGCTCGACGATTTACTGGAGTGGTTCCCCAACGGGGTGATCGCCGCCCACCAGAACCGGGCTCCAATGTTCTACCGGGGCCCGGCTCGGCGGCTTCAGATGACCCTGGACATCTACGGAAAGTTCCTGCTGTCGGCCCTGGAGCTGCGGCGCAGACCAGATGTGGCGGGCGCGCCGTCCACCGATGCCTTCCTACCCGCCGAGCGCTTCATCCGATTCGACGACTCCGAGCGGGCCACGGTGTGGTCGTATCGGTCGAAGTCACTGTCGTTGGCCCTGCCCACTGTTTTCGGCTTCTCCGCCGACTATACCTCTTCCCCTCGGGGACCTGGCCTGTTGGAGCAGCCCACTTCTGGGCATCCGGTTATGTTGCCGGTGATTTCCCCCCGGGGGCGAGACGAAATGGCAGGCACCAGCAATGCGCCGCTGATTCCCGCCGGTCTCCCCATCTCGGTGGAGCACACTCCTAGGGCTGTCACTGTGGTCCACGACGGGTGGGCACCAGCGGGAAGCAGCGATCCGGTGGTGGCCGGAAGCAGAACCGCCACATACAAGGTGGAAGGCCGTTCGTTGGTCGTGTCTGAACAACTCCGATTTGACGACCCCGACGCCCTGCCTGGTCCCCTCACCTTGTCGGTGGCCGAGTCCGATGTTCGGCCGATTGATGTGGAGATCGACACCGATCGGGTTCAGGCTATTGACACCGCCGGGGTAGCTGAGTGGCGCAGTTTCTGGGGCGAGCTGCCCCGGGTGATCCAGGCTGAGATCGAACCAGCCGCGTCGGTGGACTTCACCTGGAGGGTCACTCCCCGACTGCGGGTGGCCAGCACCATCCACGGCCACCCATACGACCGCTCACTGTACGACCCGCTGGCCGACCGAGTGGTGGCCGCCAGCGCGGGCATTCCCGACGACAAGCTGATCAGAAGGCTGCGGGACATCGACGTGCTGCACATGGCCTGGCCCGAATGGTGGAGCGGTGTCGACCCCGAGCGCACCGCTGAAGTGCTGGCGCAGGTCAAGTCCACCGGCACCGCCATCGTGTGGACCCAGCACAACCTGCTCCCCCACTTCTTCAAGACCGACGGGGCCGCGGCCAGCTACCAGCTATGGGCCGGGGCGGCCGACGCGGTCATCCACCACAGTCAGGCCGGCTGCGACGTGGCATTAGCCACCTACGACTACGGCCCCAACACCAAGCATCACGTCATCCCCCACGGCCACTGGGGGCGGGAGTACGAAATGGTGGCCAGCACCACCCGCGAAGATGTCGAGCTGGCCGAGGGCTGGGCACCTTGCGGTCTCCGAGTTGCGGTCATCGGCACTCCCCGAGTGGAGAAGGACCTCCAACTGGTGGTTGACGCGGTGCACGCATGTGCCCGGGACGACATCCAGCTAGTTATCCGGGTGGACCTGTCGGTGGCCGTTCCCGACGATCCCCGGATCATCGCCGAGTTCGGCCATCTCGATTTCAACCAGTACCTGCGGCGCGTGAAGATCTTCGACGCGGTCATCCTCCCATTCGCCCCCTCCGGGATGCTCACCACCGGCACCGCCTTCGACTGCATCGGAGCAGGCGTACCCGCCATCACCAGCAACTGGGACTTCTTCGACGAGACCTTCGAGGGCGCCGACATCCGCTACGGCGAGAGCGTAGAAGACCTCACCCGGTGCCTCGACAATCTCAGCCCCGAAGCTCTGGACCACTCCCGCCAAGCCCTGATCGACCTGCGCCCGACGTTTGAATGGGGCCCTATCGCTAATCGAACCCTGGCCGTGCTCGAAGCGGCCGCCCTCAGCAAGACCTGACGCCAAGACCGTGGTAGAACCCACATTTGCAGGCATCGATTAAGGACATCTAATGAGCGAGTACAGATACGTCGATTACGAGACCGCAGACGCGGTGGCCACCATCACACTGGCTCGGCCCGAGAAGGCCAACGCCCAGAACGAGCGGATGCTCGATGAGCTGCACCACCATTTCTTGGCCGCCGAATACGACGACGATGTGAAGGTGATCGTGCTGCGGGGCGAGGGCAAGCACTTCTCTGCCGGCCACGATCTGGGCGGCGGCGCCCCCGACCCCGACGCCGTATCCCTGGCCGAGGCCGACGGCAGCTGGCAGCTCAACAAGATCTACCGCTGGGAGGCCCGCAAGTACCTGGGCTACTCCTGGCACTGGCGCAACATCCCCAAGCCCACCATCGGGGCCATCCAGGGCAAGGCCATCGCCGGGGCCCTCAACCTGATCTGGCCGCTCGATCTGCTGGTTGTGGCTGACGACGTGGAGTTCTCCGACCCGGTGGTGCTGATGGCCATCGGCGGGGTGGAGTACCACGGCCACACCTGGGAACTGGGTGCCCGCCGGGCCAAGGATCTCCTGTTCACCCAGCGCTCGCTGGGCGCTGAAGAAGCCCTTCAGATGGGGCTGGCCCGAGAGGTGGTGGCCCGCGACCGATTGTGGGAGCGCACCCACGAGCTGGCTGCACAGATCGCCAAGAACGATTCTTTCGGCTTGGCCCAGGCCAAGCGGGCGGTGAACCAGACCCTCGACGTGCAGGGCTACTACACGGCCCTCCAGTCGGTGTTCGACGTCCACCACACCGGCCACGGCAACGCCATCAGCGTCAGCGGCTATCCCATCTTGATGCAGCTCGACGAGATGAAGCAGAACCTGAAGAAGCAGTAGCCGCCCGATGCCGCAGAACCACCCCGACCGCTAGCCGGCCCGGCATGGCCACCGACTACGACGTCATTTTCAAGGCCTACGACGTTCGGGGCACCGTGGGCGATCAAATAGACGCCGACGGAGCCCGGGCCATTGGAGGTGCCTTCGCCCGGTTCGTGGCCTCATCGGGGGCGACGGCGGTGTTGGTCGGGCGGGACATGCGTCCCGAGGGCGAAGAATTCTCTGCCGCGTTCGGCGAAGGCGCGATGGACCACGGCATCGACGTTGTGGACGTGGGACTGTGCGCCACCGACATGCTCTATTTCGCCTCGGGAAGCCTCGGCCTGCCCGGCGCAGTGTTCACTGCCTCCCACAATCCTGCCGGCTACAACGGGATCAAGATGTGCGGGGCCGGGGCCGCTCCGATCAGCTCTGACACCGGCTTGGAAGCCATCAAGGCCATGGCCATAGCCGGCCCCGATCCTGGCGCGGCCAGGGGAGCCCGCACCACCCGCGACCTGCTCAGCGGCTATGTGGACCATGTGCGCTCATTTGTGGACGTTGGCGCGCTGGCTCCGCTGCTGGTGGTGGCCGACACCGCCAACGGCATGGGCGGCTTGGTGGTACCCCCGGTGTTCGACGGTTTGCCCTTAACACTCGACCATCTGTACCCCGAACTAGAC